>JAUXBK010000187.1 GCA_030619405.1 Sedimenticola sp.
CGTCTTCTGCGTTGTGCCAAGGGTTACATACAACGAGTATGCGCCCCTTGGCACGCCTTGAATACGAAGCCATATCCGGCGCAATTCTGGCATATTAATTTCTTCCGGTTGCCTTACCAGCTGAACAGCACCCACTGGGGCACGGAGATGTTGTCCGGCGAGTCCCGCCGGACATCCAGCAACCCATCTCCATCCAGATCCAGCAGATAGTAGGGCGGCCCCTTGCGCGGGGTGATCTTCACCATGTAGACCCGGCCCTTGATGCTGTATTGCTCGACCGTCTTATCCTTTCGCTCGATGATGGTGACCTCGGGCTCCGGCACCTCTCCGCTCCGTACCTCCGGTGGCTCCTGTGGCTCCGGCGGGAGTTGCGGCGGCGGTGGAGCATCGATCGGTTTCTCCTCCCCCACCGAGAGCATCGGCAGGGCCAGCATCAGAGCAACCAGTGACTTCTTCATAAGGGTTTCCTTGTATTTTTCCTCGAACGGCTGAAATCGCGCTCCAATTTCTGCATAATACAGCAAACCATCCGGCTTTTTTGACCCACCCGCAGCCACTGTCGTTCCCCCCCATGGCCGATCTCAACCAGCCCCAGCGTGATGCCGTGCGCTATGCCGACAGGCCCCTGCTGGTGCTGGCCGGTGCCGGGTCCGGCAAGACCCGGGTCATCACCCGCAAGATCGCCTGGCTGATCGAGCAGGCGGGCATGAGCCCCCGCCACATCACCGCCGTCACCTTCACCAACAAGGCGGCCAGGGAGATGAAGTCGCGGGTGGGGACGCTGCTGAAAGGCCGCAACAGCCGCGGGCTGAACATCTCTACCTTCCACACCCTGGGGCTCAACATCCTGCGCCGGGAGCACCGCCGCCTCGGTTACAAACCGGGGTTCAGCCTGTTCGACGACCAGGACAGCAACAACCTGCTGAAGGAGCTGCTGCGCAAGGGCAGCGGCGAGGACGAGATGGCCGGCAACAGCCAGTGGCGCATCTCCGCGTGGAAGAGCGCCATGCTGAGCCCGGAGCAGGCAGCCAGCCGGGCCGAGGACGAACTGGATGCCCGCACCGCCCGCCTCTACGGCGACTATCGGCGCGCCCTGAAGGCTTACAACGCCGTGGATTTCGATGATCTGATCCTGCTGCCGGTACAGCTGTTCGAGCAGGAGCGGACGGCGCTGGAGTGGTGGCAAAACCGGATTCGCTACCTGCTGGTGGACGAGTACCAGGACACCAACAGCAGCCAGTACCAGCTGGTGAAACAGCTGGTCGGTATACGCCAGGCCTTCACCGTGGTGGGTGACGACGACCAGTCCATCTACGCCTGGCGGGGCGCCCGTCCGGAGAACCTGGCGCAGCTCAAGCAGGACTTCCCGCGACTGCGGGTGATCAAACTGGAGCAAAACTACCGCTCCACCAGCCGCATCCTGAAGGCGGCCAACCGGCTCATCGGCAACAATCCCCACCTGTTCGAAAAACGGCTCTGGAGCGACCTGGGCGCCGGCGACCCGATCCGGGTGATGGCCTGCCGCAACGAGCAGCAGGAGGCGGAACGGGTGGTGTCCGCGATCCTCCACCACAAGTTCACCAACGGCACCGGCTACGGCGATTACGCCATCCTCTACCGGGGCAACCACCAGGCGAAGCCGTTCGAGACCATGCTGCGCCAGCACAACATCCCCTACTTCCTCAGCGGCGGCACCTCCTTCTTCAGCCGCACCGAGGTGAAGGATGTGATGGCCTACCTGCGGCTGCTGGCCAACCCGGACGACGACGCCGCCTTTCTGCGCATCGTCAACACTCCGCGGCGGGAGATCGGCCCGGGCACCCTGGAAAAACTGGGGGCCTACGCCACCCGCCGCCACATCCCTCTGCTGGCCGCCTGCGGAGAGCTGGGACTGGAGCAGCAGCTAGGTACACGCCCCCTGCAACGGCTGCGCGACTTCGATCAGTGGGTGACACGGTACCAGCAGCGGGCGGAGAGCGACCACCCGGTGAAGACCGTCCACGGCATGCTGCAGGAGCTGGGCTACGAGGAGTGGCTGTACGAGAACGCCTCCAGCGGCCGGGTGGCTGAGCGGCGCTGGGAGAACGTCTTAGAGCTGGTGCAGTGGCTGGAGCGACTGCACCAGGGCGACAGGGTGGGCGAGAGCCTGGCGGAAATGGTCACCCATCTCACCCTGCAAGACGTGCTGCAACGGCAGGACGATGAATCGGGCGGCGACCAGGTGCACCTGATGACCCTGCACTCCGCCAAGGGGCTGGAGTTCCCCCACGTTTTCCTGGTGGGGATGGAGGAGGAGCTGCTGCCGCACCGCACCAGCATCGAAGAGGGCAATATCGAAGAGGAGCGGCGGCTCGCCTACGTCGGCATCACCCGTGCCCGGCGCTCACTCACCATCAGCTATGCGGAGAAGCGTAAACGCTTCGGCGAGGTGATCCGCTGTGAACCAAGCCGGTTTCTGGAGGAACTCCCCGAGCAGGAGCTGCAATGGGAAGGGCGAGGCGACAAACTCACCAAAGAAGAGCGCCAGCAACGAGGCACCACCCACCTGGCAGGGCTGCGCGCCATGCTGGGCGGGGAGTAGTCCCACAGGCGACAGGCAAAAGAAATGCAGATCAAACGTAACCGTTCAGTCCCCCTGCTGTTTTGAACCCCTCACCCTGAGGGAGAGGGGATTTGAGGAGGGGGGACTGAACGGTTACGATCAAACGGCCTCTTTATGCACGACTACTTGCAGGATCCAGGTAGTACTCAGAGCCCGGACAACCAGTCAGCGATTGCCTGTATCTCAGGCTCGGACACCTGGTCAATGACACCCTTCATGATCATCGTCTGACCATGACTCCGGGCACCACTCTTGATGTCGTTCATCTGGGCAATCAGATACTGGCTGCCCTGACCGGCCAGTTTCGGATAGGTGCTCAGTATCGTCTTACGGCCATCCGGGCCGTGGCAGGCACTGCAGCCTTTGGCGGCATAGAGCGAAGCACCATCGCTGCCCGCAGGAACCGGGGCGGCAGCCGGGACGGGCTCGGCTATCCGACCGGCTGCAGGCGTGGGCTCCTTGTCGGCTGCCGGTAACACTGCCACCGCCTTGGCCTCCCCTGCTACCTCAACCTTCCCGATCGGGCTGATACGTTCGACCACTTCCGGCCGTACCTCCGCCAAAGCCTGGGCACTCACACCCAGGACGATCATCCCGAAGACAGCCACGCTATTAGAAAAACCCGCTTTCTGGCCCACTGTCAAGCCTCCGTACATCAGTATCTGGTAATGTATCAATAGGGCGCAGTATAACGATAAACCCCAAAAAGATCGACTCTATCCATAGACGTGGTTTTAAACTCAGGGTAATATATTCTGTCTTTGCCATCCCCCTTGTTCCAGTGGCTCGGAGCTGTCCTCAAGTTTGCACTACATCGATTTAGGTTCAACATTGCGCCCGTAGCTCAGCTGGATAGAGCGCTGCCCTCCGGAGGCAGAGGCCAGGGGTTCGAATCCCTTCGGGCGCGCCAGTCACTCCCGTCCATGCCGCCTCCCTCTACCACTCGCCCCTCTTCAAAACCGTAGGATTAAGGGCTGGCGTAGAAATTAATTTACACCTAGATACTGAGGCGGGTCACCCCCCGATCCGTGCTTCAAGGTCGGCAAAAAAGGCGCGGATGCGGTTGGCATTGGCACCGCCATCTCCACCGCCACCATGACGGGAAGTGGAGCGCATATCGACCCGCGTCCCTGCTTTCGTGGCGGTCAGACGTATGGCGACATCATCCTTGAAACCGAACCAGAAGGTGGTGACGGTGGCCTCGATCCGCCCTTCATCCGGCTCGGCAGCGACCAGCTTCCAGCCCCGCTCTTTCAGCACGGCCAGAACCTCGTCGAACACCTGCTCCATCGGGACAGGAAGGTTGAGCGGAACGATATCAGGGTAGGCTGCCCGTTGCTGCTCAGCTACCTTTGCCCCCGGGTGGAGCCTCGAGGTGGGTGCATCCCAGAACTCGGGGGGGGTTTCCAGATCTGTAGTAATATCCTGAATCGGGGGCAGCACCGATTTCGAGTAGCTCCAGTAAAGCGGCGTAGCCAGAGCGGGCAGGACAATGAGCAGCGCGAGGAGGCTGAGGGTAAACCCACGCTGGCCGCGTCCCGGCCATGTCTGAAACATTCCGAACAGCGCGAATATCACGGAGACAACGCCGCCTGCCACTGCCAGCTGCAATATATCCAGCGAGCGGCCGTAACCCCACCACTCCATGCGAAAGCCTATGGCCGCGAGCACCACGATGGCCAGAAACAGGAGAGCCAGGGCCAATGCCAGCAGTGCAACCCGTGACAACGGGCGCCGCTGCTCTTTTTCACCTGCTTTCATTTGAAGATCCTCACAGTCTCAGCGGGCCTGCCATATCGACAATCCCACCCGCCGGTCTTGTGCCCGAAAGGTTTCGTTGCCCATCCGAATCAGTCAGCCCATGGCCGTAAGACCACAACCCGCGGCTGTACAGGGATGTACAAATACCGTGGTTACGGGACGCAGGGGAACGGCCCAGCTGCCGACACACCGCTGATGAGTAATCGGGCAGCCTTCTGTGTTCTCAGCAGACCGCCCTTATTGTAACCGTTCAGTCCCCCCTCCTAAAATCCCCTCTCCCTCAGGGAGAGGGGTTCAAAACGGCAGGGGGAGTAAACGGTTACCCCTTATTTCCTGACGGCAAGCAGCTGCAGTTTCACCAGGCATGCCATCACCATCAAGGCGATGCCCCCGCTGAAAAAGGCTCCCGTCTCAAAGCCAAACAGGTAGAAATCCCCCAGGAGGCGGGAGACGCCTGCCACCAGACAAATCAGAATACCCAGTACGGCAGCACTGTTTCCTATAATCCTCAGCAAACTATCCATATCCCCCCCTGCTGTGCCAACTTCCCGAAAGGGCAAAATCTGCCCCTTGTGCGTGCGTTACAACCATTCAGAGCCATCCAAAGCAGGAACGGGGCCCATGCTATAGGCCCACTGAACGGATACAGGGAGTTTACTTGTTTCCACCCCGGTCGGATACCGTCCTGCTCCATAACCTCGACTCAATCCGCGCAGCAGAAGCGGATCAGCCCCTCGTTGATGAGCCTCTCCCAGCTTCTTATAGTGTAAACGGTGAACCCTGTTTGCAGACCTCGCCATTTCCGTTCAAAAACGCCTCAATAAATGGACAGGATTTACAGGATTTACAGGTTTATGTAATTCTGTAAATTCTGTTAATCCTGAACAATCCTGTAAATCCTGTCATTTTTTTGGTGCCGGCAACGGGCTGTACTCGTTGCAGAGTGTCCAATTTTCGTCTGAAAATGTATTTTTTTTATTAGAACTAATAAGTTATATATCCATGATCTAA
>JAUXBK010000238.1 GCA_030619405.1 Sedimenticola sp.
CCCGGCGCACCGGGGCATGCTGGCGGCCGAACTGCACCTGGACGAAGGGGAGGAGGTGGTCGAGGTAGACACCATGATGGCCATGCGTGACCTGTTCCAGATCGCCTCCCTGGCGGTACCGGAACTCCGTGACCCACCCCACCAGCCCATCGACCACCCGGAGCTGAGGGACAGCCGCAGTATCTTCCACATCATTCGCGACCGGGGACCACTGCTGCTGCAACACCCCTACGAGTCCTTTGGCACCTCGGTCGAGCGCTTCCTCAAGGAGGCGAGTCAAGACCCCAAGGTGCGGGCTATCAAGATGACCCTCTACCGCACCTCCAGTGATACCAAGGTGGTGGGTTACCTGATCAGTGCCGCCCGCAACGGCAAGCAGGTGGCGGTGGTGGTGGAACTCAAGGCACGTTTCGACGAGGCGGCCAATATCCGCTGGGCCAACCGGATGGAAGAAGCGGGCATCCATGTCACCTATGGGGTGGTCGGACTCAAGACCCACTCCAAGATCATTCTGGTGGTGCGTAGCGACTACAGTGGCATCAAACGCTATCTGCACATCGGTACGGGTAACTATCATGCCGGTACCGCTCGTCTCTACTCGGATCTCGGTCTGCTGACCGACGACGAAGAGATCGGCCACGATGCCACTGAGTTGTTCAACTTTCTGACCACGGGTTACACCCCCCAGCGCAACTACCGGAAACTCCTCCCCTCCCCCAAGCTGCTGAAACAGGGACTGCTGGACAAGATCGCCCGGGAACAAAAACTCCACAGCCGAGAGCATCCGGGGCTGATCCAGTTCAAGATGAATGCCCTGGAGGACGTGGATATCACCCGCGCCCTCTATCAGGCAGCCAGGGACGGGGTCCGGATCGATCTGATCGTGCGTGACACCTGCCGCTTCCGCCCCGGTCTCCCGGGCCTGACCGAGTCGGCCCAGGTGCTGGGTATCGTCGGCCACTTTCTGGAACACGCCCGCATCTACTATTTCCAGAACGGGGGTGATGAGGAGTATTTCATCGGCTCGGCGGATGCCATGAAGCGTAACCTGGAGTCCCGGGTCGAGGTAGTGACCCCGGTGGAGGACCCGGGGCTCAGGAGAGAACTCCGCTTCATTCTCGATACCCAGCTCAACGACCAGCGCAGCGCCTGGCAGATGCAGCCCGATGGCAGTTACCAACAGCGACAACCGCAGGACGAGGCCCACGGGACTGGCAGCCAGGAACTACTGATCCGCTACGCGGAGGAGCGGGTGCACAAGGTCAGCAAGCACCTGATCGGCAAGCGCAAGGGCCGGAAGGGAAGGAACCTGAGATAGTTTGAACCGGTTGTAACGATGCAGCAGAATGATGAGGAGGACCGGGTCTATTCCGAACTCAGGAAGTCCGTCGGCAGATTCATCTTCGACCAAGGGGTGGCCAGCGTGTTCCGGGATATGATCGGACGATCGGTTCCCGGGTACGGCACCACCATCCGGATGGTCTCTGTTCTGGCGTCACAGTATGTCCAACCAGTAAGCCGCTGTTATGATCTGGGATGCTCCCTCGGTGCAGCCTCTCTCGCCATGCAGCAGGGAATCGGTGTTCCGGGCTGCACCATCATCGGTGTGGACGACTCCTTTGAGATGCTGAAGCAGGCCCGCCGCCATCTGCCGGCCGCCGGTGACTCCACACCCGTCGAACTGGTGTGTGCGGATCTGCGGGACATCAAGATCCAGGATGCCTCCATGGTGGTGCTGAACTTCACCCTGCAGTTCATCCTCCCGGAACAGCGTCTGGAACTGCTGCAGCGGATCCATCGTGGACTCCGTCCCGCGGGGATTCTGGTGCTGTCGGAAAAGATCGGCTTCCCCGATCTCGAGCACGAGGCCTTGCAGATAGAGATGCACCATGCCTTCAAACGGGCCAACGGCTATGACGCGCTGGAGATCAGCCAGAAACGTCAGGCGCTGGAGCAGGTCCTGATACCTGAAACCCTGGTGCAGCACCGGCAGCGGCTGGAGAGCGCCGGGTTCAGCCGTTCCGACCTCTGGTTTCAGTGTTTCAACTTCATCTCGCTGATTGCCCGCAAGTGATCGATCCCTCCCCTCTTCTCCAGCAGATGCAGGGAACGGCCCTGGAGCCCTGGTCCAGGGTGCTCCCGGAACAGCTGGAACAACTTGCAACGACGGGGCAGCACGGGGATTTTCCGCGCTGGATGGAGGCGGTCGGAGCACTCCCCCGGATCCAGGCGGACCGGGTCGACCTGAACCGGGCCGCTCCCCTGGCGGAGACCAACCACCCGGTCGAGCGGGGGACCCGGCAGGAGATCGAACGACTGTTGCAGCAACTGCACCCCTGGCGTAAAGGCCCGTTCGAAATTCACGGTATCCATATCGACAGCGAGTGGCGCTCGGACTGGAAGTGGGAACGCATCGTCCCCCTTCTTACCAATCTGCAGGGCCGGCGAGTGCTGGACGTGGGGTGCGGCAACGGCTACCACTGCTGGCGCATGGCCGGTGCCGGGGCCGCCCTGGTGATCGGCATCGACCCAACCCAACTCTACCTGGCCCAGTTCCAGGCGATACGTCATTTCCTGGGCAGCCGGGGGCCGGTGTACCTGCTCCCCTTTGGCATCGAGGCGGTCCCGAGCAATCTGCGTGCCTTCGACACCGTCTTCTCCCTGGGGGTCCTCTACCACCGTCGCTCCCCCCTGGATCACCTGCTAGAGCTGAAGGGTTGCCTGCGATCAGAGGGTGAACTGGTGCTGGAGACCCTGGTCATCGAAGGCGACGAAGGCGTCACACTGCTACCCCGCGGGCGCTATGCCAAAATGCGCAATGTCTGGTTCCTGCCCACCCCAGCGACCTTGGGCGCCTGGCTGGAACGTTGTGGCTACCGTAACATACGACTGGTGGATGTCGCCCCGACTGGCATCGAAGAACAGCGCAGCACCCCCTGGATGCAGTTTGAATCCTTGCCCGAGTTCCTGACACCAGGGGACCCCACCCGCACCATCGAGGGGCTGCCGGCGCCACGCCGGGCCATCTTTGTGGCCAACAGCCG
>JAUXBK010000071.1 GCA_030619405.1 Sedimenticola sp.
CCAGGCCTTTCAAGGTGCCTCATAGCTATCTAAATCAATAGAAGTTTCGTAGGGTGCGGTGAGCTTGCGAACCGCACCGGGGGAGGCTGCCCACCCTGAGGTGGGTGCGGTTCGTTCCTCACCACACCCTACGGATCTGAGAGCTGTTTTATATTCCGGTTTTATCCTATATATTTCAGTGCGTTGACACCTTGAAAGGGCTGCTGTACTAGAACCTAGAACCTGCTCCTTTCCACCCGACACAGCAGCACCCCCCGGGCCAGCAGTGTCTCCACCTGGTCGCCGGGGTGCACTTCCGTGGCATCGAGCAGCACTTCCCGCCCGGGGAGCCGGCGGGTGATTGAGTAGCCCCGCTCCAAAGTGGCCAGCGGACTCAGGGCATGGAGGCTGCCGGCGGTGGCCGCTACGCGCTGCCCCAGCCGTTGTACCCGATGCGCCTGCAGTTGCGCCAGTTGCTGCCGCAGTTGATCACAGCGCTGCTGCAGCCGCTGCAGCCGATGGGCCGGCGTGTGTGCCTGGATTCGGGCGCTCAGGGTGGAGAGATGCTCCCGGATGCGCCGCTGCTGGTTGCGCTCTCCCTGGGCCAGCCGCTGCTCTAACTCGTCCAGTCGTTGCTGCTGCTGCAACAGCCGGCTCCCGGGGTGGCATCGGAGCAGCCGCTGCCCGGGGTTCTCCAGCCGCAGGGAGAGGTGCGTAATCTGCTGCCTCATCTGCAGCCCCAGCCGACGTTCCAGGGCATCCAGCTTGCGGGTCACCTCCGCCTGGTCCGGGCTCACCATTTCCGCCGCCGCGGACGGGGTGGCCGCCCGCCGGTCGGCCACGAAATCGGCGATGGTGAAGTCGATCTCGTGGCCCACCGCGGAGACGATAGGGAGCCGGGCCTGATAGATGGCGCGGGCCAGCTGCTCGTCGTTGAAGGCCATCAGGTCCTCGATGGAGCCGCCACCCCGGGCCAGGATCAGCAGATCGCACTCGGCGCGCCGATCCGCCAGCCGGACCATCTCCGCGATCTCCCCGGGTGCGTCCGCGCCCTGCACCGGGACCGGGTAGACCACCACCGGTATCGCCGGAAAACGGTGCCTCAGCACCCGCAGTATGTCCTGGATAGCGGCCCCGGCAGGGGAGGTGATAACGCCGATCCGGCGGGGAAAAAGAGGCAAAGGCTGTTTGTGGTCGGTGTCGAACAGCCCCTCTACGGCGAGCCGCCGCTTCAGCTCCTCGAACGCCTGCTGCAGTGCCCCCGCGCCGGCAGGCTCCATATGCTCCACCACCAGCTGGAACTCCCCGCGTGCCTCATACAACCCCACCCGGGCCCGGATCAATACCTGCTGACCATTCTCCGGCTGGAAGCGGAGCCGCTGCCGTTTCATCCGGAACATGGCGCAGCGCACCTGGGCGGCCGGATCCTTGAGTGAGAAGTAGATGTGACCGGAAGAGGGGCGGGCCAGGTTGGAGATCTCCCCTCCCACCCAGAGCAGGGGAAAACTCCCCTCCAGCACCGACCGCACTTCGCTGTTGAGGCGGGAGACGGTGAAGATATCCCGCTGCTGCATAGAGTCCGGGGTGGGGCTGGGCATCTGATCGGATTCTCCTGGATCGCGAAAAAAACGATTGGCCAGTTTACCCGGAAAGCCGCAAATTTTATAATGCATGGTTTCCACTCGTCCTGGGGGATAAACAAATTATGCGTCTGCTCGAGGAAGCCCTGACTTTCGATGATGTACTGCTCGTCCCGGCCCACTCCACGGTTCTGCCCAAGGATGTAGACCTGCGGACCCGCCTCACCCGGGAGATCAGCCTCAATATCCCCCTGATCTCCGCCGCTATGGACACAGTGACTGAGGCCCGCTTCGCCATTGCCCTGGCGCTGGAGGGGGGGATCGGCATCGTCCACAAGAACCTGACCCCGGCCCAGCAGGCCCAGCAGATACGCGGCGTCAAGAAGTACGAGAGCGGGGTTATCCGGGAACCCATCACCGTTACCCCCGACACCAGCATCTTCGAGGTGATGGAGATCACCCGGGCCCACGACATCTCCGGTGTGCCGGTCACCGAGGGTGAGCAGCTGGTGGGTATCGTCACCGCCCGTGATCTGCGCTTCGAGACCCGCATGAGCGATAGCGTGGCCTCCATCATGACCCCGAAAGAGAAGCTGGTCACGGTCCAGGAGGGGGCGAGCCGGGCGGAGGTGGTCGATCTGCTGCACCGGCACCGGATCGAAAAGGTGCTGGTAGTCAACGATGCGTTCGAGCTGCGCGGCATGATCACGGTGAAGGATATCCAGAAGGCGAAAGAGAACCCCAACGCCTGCCGGGACGAACACGAGCGGCTGCGGGTGGGTGCGGCGGTGGGCACCGGCAAGGGGACCGAGGAGCGGGTCGAGGCGTTGGTCGACGCCGGCGTCGATGTGGTGGTGGTGGACACCGCCCACGGCCACTCCCAGGGGGTACTGGACCGGGTGGTCTGGGTTAAGCAACAGTTCCCGGATATGCAGGTGATCGGCGGCAACATCGCCACCGCAGCGGGGGCCAGGGCGTTGGTGGATGCGGGTGCCGATGCGGTCAAAGTGGGTATCGGGCCAGGCTCCATCTGCACCACCCGGATGGTGGCCGGGGTCGGTGTGCCCCAGGTGACCGCCGTCTCCAACGTGGCGCGGGAGCTGGCCAAGGACGGCATGCCCCTGATCGCGGACGGTGGCCTGCGTTACTCCGGTGACATCGCCAAGATAATCGCCGCCGGCGCCTGGTCGGTGATGCTCGGCGGGCTGTTTGCCGGTACCGACGAGGCACCGGGCGAGGTGGAGATTTTCCAGGGCCGCTCCTACAAGTCTTATCGCGGCATGGGTTCGCTCGGGGCCATGGCCGGCGCCCAGGGCTCCAGCGACCGCTACTTCCAGGACACCACGGAAAAGGAGAAGCTGGTGCCGGAGGGGATCGAGGGCCGGGTACCCTACAAGGGCACCATGCTCAACATCGTCTACCAGCTGATCGGCGGCATCCGCTCCAGCATGGGCTACACCGGCTGTGCCAGCATCCAGGAGATGCGCACCAAGCCGCAGTTCGTGCGGATCACCGGCGCGGGCATGACCGAATCCCACGTGCACGATGTGACCATCACCAAAGAGGCCCCGAACTACCGTCGGGACTGAATCTGCTGGCGTTGCTTTTTCACCACCACCTTTTGCGTCTCTTCACCGAACAGAAGACTGAATGGAAGTATCGATGACCGCACCGGATATTCACGCCTATCGCATCCTGATTCTGGATTTCGGATCCCAGTACACCCAGCTGATCGCCCGCCGGGTGCGGGAGGCGGGGGTCTACTGCGAGATCTGGCCCTACGACAACTGCGAGGAGGCGATCCGCCGCCACCACCCCACCGGCATCATCCTCTCTGGGGGACCGGAGACGGTGACCGCCGACGATACCCCACGGGTGCCCCAGCTGGTGTTCGAGATGGGGGTGCCGGTGCTCGGCATCTGCTACGGCATGCAGGCGATGGCCGCCCAGCTGGGCGGCCGGGTGGCCCCCTCCGAGTCCCATGAGTACGGCTACGCCCAGGTGCGCGCCCGTGGCCACTCCCGACTGCTGAAGGATATCGAGGACCATACCAGCCCCGAGGGCTACGGCCTGCTGGACGTCTGGATGAGTCACGGTGACCGGGTGGAGGAGCTGCCGGCCGGGTTTCATGTCATCGCCGAGACCGCGAACGCCCCGCTGGCGGGGATGGCGGACGAGGAGCGGTACTTTTATGGCCTGCAGTTCCACCCGGAGGTGACCCATACCCGCCAGGGGCAGCGCATCATCGAACACTTTCTGTTCCAGATCTGCGGCTGCGAGGCGCTCTGGACCGCTGGGCAGATCATCGAGGACAGCATCCGGCGGGTGCGGGTGCAGGTGCAGGGAGACAAGGTACTGCTGGGCCTCTCCGGTGGCGTCGACTCTTCGGTGGTGGCGGCACTGCTGCATCGGGCCATCGGTAACCAGCTCACCTGTGTCTTCGTGGACAACGGTCTGTTGCGGCTGCGCGAGGGCGACCAGGTGATGGCCACCTTTGCCGAGCACATGGGGGTGAAAGTGATCCGGGTGGATGCGGAGCAGCGTTTTCTCGACGCTCTGGCAGGGGAGGTGGACCCGGAGCGGAAACGCAAGATCATCGGTAACCTCTTCATCGAGATCTTCGAGGAGGAGGCGGAGCGGCTGGAGGCAGTGGATTACCTGGCTCAGGGCACCATCTACCCGGATGTGATCGAATCCGCCGGCGCCAAGTCGGGCAAGGCCCATGTGATCAAGTCTCACCACAACGTGGGTGGCCTGCCGGCGTACATGAAGCTGCAGCTGGTGGAACCCCTGCGGGAGCTGTTTAAGGATGAGGTGCGCAAGATCGGGGTGGAGCTCGGGCTCCCCTCCGAGATGGTCTACCGCCATCCCTTCCCGGGCCCGGGCCTGGGGGTGCGGATACTGGGTGAGGTGAAGAAAACCTATGCCGATATCCTGCGTCAGGCAGATCACATCTTCATCGAAGAGCTGCGCAACCACGACCTCTACGATCAGGTGAGCCAGGCTTTCGCCGTCTTCCTGCCGGTGCGCTCGGTGGGGGTGGTGGGGGATGCCCGTCAGTACGACTACGTGGTCTCGTTGCGCGCGGTGGAGACGGTGGACTTCATGACCGCCCGCTCGGCCCACCTGCCGTTCGAGTTCCTGGACCTGGTCTCCCGCCGCATCATCAATGAGGTAAAGGGGATCTCCCGGGTGGCTTACGACATCTCCGGAAAACCTCCCGCCACCATCGAGTGGGAGTAAGGGGTACACCAAGCTACTGCTTCGCGCTCCGCCGGCACTGTGTAGTGGCGACTTTTTCGATGCGTTGCAGCGCCGGATAGGCGCCGTAACGTGCCTCGAATTCTTCCCGCACGGGGCCGTGTTTCTTTTGCAGAGTGGCCGCGGTCTCTCGTACCAGATTGTGTAGGAATTTCGGCCGCACATCACATTGCCCGGCAAGTGCCTCCCAGTGGTTTGGCGTGATCACACCGGGATTGCGCTCTCCGCCGACATCGAAGGCGAGATGGTAGGCGATGCGTTCGATGACACGGGTACACACCAGGTCATAGAACGGTGCCAGGCGCGTCGCGTCATCGGGCCAATGCAACAGGGAGAGATTCTTGGCATGTCCATCCGAGTTGCCGGCCAGCACGTTGAAAACTTGCCAGCGCAGCAGGTGTTGCACGTCGATGGCCGGCTCGCTGGAAGCCTCTTGCACCAGGCGGTAGCACTGCGCGAAGGACGGCCCGCCGTGTTCCTGGTATTTCCTCTCGTGCCCGTAACCCAGGGCCTGACAGAAATCCTCCTGATGCAGCCGCTGCACCTCGCCGCGTTCATCCCATAAGCGGTCATAGCGGGCGATCTGCGCATAGCGAGTCCGCCCAATGGTGCGCAAGGCGATGTCCACGACGGGCAAGCCGATGGCCGCGGCCAGTTGTGTGGTGAAGGTCTCGTAGGCGGGCAGATGACGGTAGTCGGCCAGTTCGAACTTCAGGATGTGGCTGGACGGCGCTTCGCCCTGCGGCAGAAAATAGTGATCGTCGCGCACCAGTACCGGGCACTTGTCCTGCGCGCCGGCGAGCGATTGCCGCGGCCGCTCGTCCGCCGGCCAGGCCGCATAGATCTGCCCCCGCCGCGCGGCCAGGTCGGTCAGGTCCTTCTCCGTCAGCGGACGGTAGTGCCGCTGCCCCGATGGCTCTTGCTCTACGGACAGAATCGACAGCGCGCCGGCGCACTCGCCGCCGATGGCGCGCAGCAGGTCGAAATCCGTATTTGGCAGCTTGAGGTCGCGGACAATGTGTTCGCGCACTGCCCCCTCGGGCAGCAGGTTGGCGAACCAGCGCTGAGCGCGGCCTTCTTCAGGGGCGAACTCGTCGGCCACCAGCGGCAGGGAACGGGAGACGGCGAAGCCGCCGCTGGCGATCCACGCGGGATCGTAGCGAAACCCGATGGCCCCGGCCGTATTGCGCCAAATCTGACCGGCCAGGCGCTGCTCGTGCCAGACATTGAGTGTGTCGGGGCCGCTCACGTGGGTTTCTTACTGGTCTTGCCGGTACGGCGATCCGGCGTCGACCACCCGCGCGGCTGGATGATGACCTCCAGGCCCAGGGTGCGCAGTGCCTTCAGGACCTTGCCGATCTCGGCTGTCTCCTTGCCCCGTTCGAATTCCGACAGGAAGCGCGTGCTAAAGTTGCCTAGCCCGGAGACCGTCTCCAGCGTCAGGCGTCGCTGCTTGCGATGGGTGCGCGCCAGACGGCCGAGCTCCTCGGCGGTCTGGACCGCACCGTAATTGATGTCTTCCTGCGTCATGGCCACGCCCCTGAAAAAGATACCGTACGGTAAAAATTAGCAGCTTTATTGGGTGATGGCAAGAAAAATATACCGTACGTGATAAAGTACAGGTGTGCCACCGGCCGAAATCTCAAAACGATCACGTACGGTAAAAAACGTGGTTCGGCGTTGAGATGTCTGGCGTCCAGTGCGATAGACTGTATGGATGTCCAGCTTCCCGTTTCCGTTGCGCTTCCTGTTCGCCAGCCGTCCGGACGTCATGGGCCAGTGTCGGAAAAGCGGTTAACGCTCACCCGAATGGCAACATTCGCTACGACGTGAAGGGATTCACGAGTGTCGCGAGCGCATGGAAGCACTGGAGCGACCTAACTGAAAACGCCTTACAAGGACGGTACCAGCCACCGCTGCCGGCCACGGAAGGGCGAAGCCCGAGGCCGGTAGTCCCCGGTAGGCGCCAGCTGCTGACGGTAAACTACCGTTGGACCTGAGCAAAAAGGGCGTTTATTCTTCCTATACTCCAACGGGACTCATGCTGCAGATCAGGTTATGCTTCTTGAGGAAGTACTGGTGCTCGTCACTGGTAAAATTAATGTGCAAATATCAATAACAATTCCGACAATGGTATTTTTCATGGTATTGACACTTACGGCTACCGGAAAACCCTCGCCAATATTGGACTTTTGCGGGCTATTTGCAATCGAGTGGGAGTGACCTGGCAACGGCAGGTATTGACTGGCATTAACCGTCTATGTAGAAGGATTTGCCCTCACAACGCTACGACTTACCCCTTTCGTGGCCGTTCAGTTGGCTCTGGCTTGGGGCGTAAAAATGGTGGAAG
The DNA here is from genome assembly GCA_030619405.1 of Sedimenticola sp. GTDB lineage: Bacteria > Pseudomonadota > Gammaproteobacteria > Chromatiales > Chromatiaceae > JAUXBK01. Next base: position 7,171 of record JAUXBK010000071.1, read on the forward strand.
GCGGTTTTCTCGTTCTGAGGGCATGCTTTGTAGTTCGGAACTCAAAAAATAAAACTCCGGATTCATTACTGACTTTCGTCAGGGGATGAATTGCTCAGGGACAGTACCCGAATTCTGACCCCAAGATTGGCTAAAGAACCTCTGAATAAGTCATGAATTCGCATCTTGCGCCTGAACCCTTCGATAACTGCGTTGAACTTCTTGCCAATAGCCAGCTATTGGCCGCGAATTTCGCCTTGTTTGCAAAAGGTTCAAACACAATCTGCTTTATTCAGACTTAATCAGTGGTTCCCTAACTGTAAAGTAGACCCCGCACACGGGTGGCACTGTGAGCGGTAAGTTGGGGGTATTCGTGAGACTGGCGACGGGACTATCCTGGTCCGCGAGGTCCGATCGGTCTCACGGGACGGCATCGAGGCCTGTGGCGCGGGGCAGCTGGTAACCGCTCTCGAGCCGGCTGTGGCTGATAAAGCCGCGACCTACGTTTTCGTCTGTAGCGAACAAACGGCCTACACGGTACGTGCGACCGAGGCCAAAGCCTGGGTCTTCCACCAGAAAGGAACCCTGATGCTTCCAGCCGTGCCGGCCAAGATGGGGACAAAATACTCCGACGGCGCCTTCGAGCTCTGGATAGACGGTCAGCAGGCGCAACTCGGCGAGTCTGGCAGCAAACTGCAGCGATGCCGGAATGGCCGGCGACGTGCGGTCTGGGAGAAAGCCAAGCTCGATGGTGCGGACTTCCGACCGGTGGGTAATGAGCCGGGATGGAACCTGGAGATCCTGGAAGGGAGTCGCATCGTGCTGGTGGCCGATTACGGAGTCTCTCGGGTGGAGCTGCCACTGCCGCAGCCAACGGTGGACCGCGACGCCCGTATGACGCGCTGGGATGCCGGTGAGCTGATTGCAGAGGTCATCGGCCGCCCCTGTCGCGATTCCATGAGTGGCGAGTCGTTCGAGGCGACAGTGGTGGCGACCTGGGGTGAGCAAACACTCAGGGGGTGCGGGCGTGCCTTGCATTGAGTACCGAAATCAGGGGGCTGGATAGATGTGCAGATCGCGTTTCGCGATTGGCATGGCGGGAAACAGCCATGCGGATACCTGGCTGGAAGACCCAACCACCGGATGTGAAGTATGGTCGGATGGCGACGTGTCTGATATTGATGGCTTCCGCATCCGATGCAGTCGGTGTGGCGGCGGGTGTACTGAGTAATGATGACAAAAAGAAAAAGAGAAAACACAAGCACAGGGACCAGGTTCATCATCATGGATATGATCGCAATAAGCATAAACGTCGCAAGAAGGACAAACGTCGAAGGTAATTGGCTTTGAGTTGTGGCATGTTACCCACCCACAGGGTGTGAACAAGCTGAGAGGTCAAATTTATGAAAACATTCATCCTTTCCATCATTATTATGTCTGTCAGTGGATTCGCAGCAGCCTCAGACCGGTATATCAGGATTGACACACCCGGCGAGAATGACAACGTCGATCCCGCCAAACCAATGCCTGTCAGTGGTTCCGGTAAAGGCCTGTATGAAGGCAATGTCGTCGTTCGAATTGAAGGCATTGACGGCAAGAAACTTGCCCAGGTCGTGACCACGATGCGACGCGACGACATTGCCGCAGCAGGTACCTGGCGGACTCAGATTACGATTCCCCGATCTGCCCCAGCTGAAATCAGATTGATTGCATTCTCACCTTCACCCAAAGAAGGCGATGCAGCGATCGCGAGTCAACCGGTATTGCTCAAGACTACCGGCCATGGACTGGAAAAAATTGACTGGCAACTCCACCAGTATCTCGGTGCATCTGGTGAGCTGACGCCGGTTCTGCCCGAAGCGACGGTTGGCGCCAGATTCAGCAATGGCAAAATCAGCGGCAACGCCGGGTGCAATCGTTTCACTGCTGCGTACCAGATCAAAGGCAAGCAACTCATCATCGGGCGCGCAATGACAACGCGCAAACACTGTGCAGAACCGGATGGCATCATGGAGCAGGAGCAGCAATACCTTCAGGCCCTGGTTCGGGCACATGCGTATACCTTGAAACCAGACGGACTTGAATTACGTGATGAAAACGGCTCTCTGCAGGTCAGATATCGTGTTCAAAAAGACTAAGGTGAAACCTGGCAGGTCGATGGTGCGGACTCCGCTTGCCGTGTTACTTATCCTCTGTGCTTTCATCAGCAGCACCTGCACAATCGCAAATGCCGCCACTAAGGCAGACGATCAGACGGCTATGGAACTGGGACGCAAGGTGCTTGCCGTCAGAGAAGCGATACAGAACCCCGGGGGACCGAAGGCAATGCAGGCCGTCACCGACCTTGGAGGGGATCAGAGGTATTACGTCATGGTTCGCGGCTGGCTCTCGTATCAACTTGACGGCGATAGGAGCATTCTTAATGCTGCCAAGGGGCAGGCACGCGATGAAGTCAAACAGCGCATCCAGTTTCTCGAGAAGGCGATTCGGGCCATTGATCTGGAATAGATGGATAGCTGACTAAACGCCGGCCACCCCTGCGGTTGAACCGGCATTGGTCCAGGTGGGGGGTGACTGGTAACCGGGGGTAGTGGTCGAAAAGCAGGACGATGGTTGGGCCGCTGTCGTCGTGCCCGACATCCCTGCGGGCACCAGTGGGCGGCTGTACTTCATTCAGGCCGCTCAGATCAGGTTTTTGGAATGCTCGCTGGATGATTTTCGCAAGACGATTATGGCCGGAGGCCGCGGATCCCAGGATTGGCTACGTACGCTCACGGCATCGCCGAACCCTTGAATCAGCCAAGTATTCCTCGATTCCCTCAATGCCAGTATATTTATGAGAATACACATATGTTATTGCATAAATTCCTGAAAGATACATCACGGCTGGTCGTGGTTACCATCCTGGTATCCAGTACCCCACTGGCGACTGCTATGGATGAACCCTTCCAGCAACTACCGCTTGTTCTTGTCGCATCGGATTTTCTGCCGAAATCGATGCTGTCCGGTGAGGGGTATACCGTTAATGAGCGGGTAAGTAACGACGGATTTCAGAATACCTATACCATGAAAACGGACTATGGCGTGCTTACCGTGACCAGTACGGATGAGTTGCGTGCGCGGATCCAGGAAGTCAAGGCAACCATGGCGCTGGAAAAGCTGGAGCGCAGTGAGGAATTCAAGGATGCCGCCAAGGGTGCGGTAACCGGCATGGTGGAGGGCGGGAAGGCCCTGGTGACCTCGCCGGTCGATACCACGAAGAGTGCGGTGAAGGGTATCGGGCGATGGCTGGGTAACGTGGGGCGTTTCATTACCAGCGATGATCCACACCAGGATAATGTGCCGAAGACCGCCCTCGGATATGATGCAGCAAAACGTGCCTATGCCGTCGAGATGGGTGTTGATCCCTACACGGATTTCGAACCCTTTCAGGAGCGCCTGGGTGAGGTTGCACGTGCTGCCCTAGCCGGTTGTATGGTGACTTCTGTGGCAATCGATGTGGGGACCGAAGGTACCCTGGTCGGTACGGTGACGGGCGTGACCAGCCTGGCATCGATGAAAAATATCCTCAAGGACAACCCGCCAGCCACCCTGGCCAGGATCAACAAGGAAAAACTGCAGGCGATGGGTATC
>JAUXBK010000057.1 GCA_030619405.1 Sedimenticola sp.
ACCGGTTTGTTGCTCCTGCAAAACCGGCACTTCTGACCTCCATGGATGGAGGAAATGCAATAGGATTGTAGGAACAATCCTTGCCGCCATCCATGGCGGTCGTAGCGAGCGGACGTGAGGCCGAGTCAGATTTTTCGGTCGAACGAGGCGAATATTAGCCATATTTAACGAGTTCGAGCGGAGAATCTGGCCGACCTCATGTTCGCGCAGTAGGTCATCCATTCTCGGACAGCCTCCTAGAGGCAGGTTCAACCGCTTCTCCAACTGCAGATCGCCTTCAGGATAGCGGGATCGTCTGCCCGTGGCGCCCGCAGCAGCCGCCGGCAACCAAGCGCCCGGGCCCGCGCCGCCATGCGCTCCGAGATCACCAGCAGGGGGTTGTCCCGCAGTAACCGGGCGCCGGACTCACCCAATATCGAAAACAGATTCTCCAGGATGTCGTTGCTGGTGGCAGTCACCAGATCCACCTCGGAGCACCAGCGGGCGACCAGGGGCCCTGCATCCACCCGCGGACACCGCCGCCGGTAGACCTCCGCATAGACCACGTCGGCACCCCGGGCGGTCAGGGTCTCTCCCAGCAGAGTACGACCACCCTCACCACGGAAGATGAGAATGCGGCGTCCCGCCACCGACCCCATCGCCGGCAGTGCCAGCAGTGCCTCGCTGTCATAGCGCGCTTCCGGAAAGATATCCACCGACTGCCCGGCATCGGCCAGGGCACGAGCCGTTCCACGACCCACGGCAGCGATTCGAATCGTCGACGGCAGGCACCCTTCCGGCAGCAGCGGGAGGCCGTGGGTCACCGCGTTCGGGCTTATGAAGATGGCCATGTCGAACCCACCGATGGAGGCCAGCAGCCGGGCAACCCCGGCCGGGTCGCCAGGCTCGGTGATCTCGAGCGCGGGAAAACGGATCGCCCGCCCCCCATGGGCCTCGATCAGGCGGCACAGGCCCGCAGCCTGGTGCTCGGGCCGAGTGACCAGCACCCCGGTGCCCGCCAGGTCACACCCGGTCATGGCGGCTTCATTCCTGGTATAGCCGCTTCAGGATCTGATCGGCACCCTGCCCCAGCAGATCTTCCGCCAGCGCGGTGCCCAGGGCCTCCGCCCTCCCCACCGGACCTGTCACCTCCGCCCGTATGATGCGGCTGCCATCCGGCTCCCCCACCAGACCACGCAGGTAGAGCCGGTCATGATTGAGTATCGCATAGCCACCGATGGGGACCTGGCACCCCCCCATCAGCCGGCTGTTCATGGCCCGCTCTGCCAGGACGCAGGCGGCGCTCTCCGGATCATGCAGCGGCTCCAGCAGCCGGTTGACCCGCTCGTCATCCACCCGGCACTCGATGCCTATCGCCCCCTGGCCAATGGCCGGGAGGCTCTGGTCCGGCTCCAGCAACGCGGTGATGCGGTCCCGGAAGCCAAGCCGCTTGAGTCCCGCCGAGGCGAGAATCACGGCGTCGTACTCCCCCTGGTCCAGCTTGCGCAGCCGGGTGTTGACATTGCCCCGCAGGGAGCGGATCTGCAGATCCGGCCGCCGCTCCCCCAGCTGGCACTGGCGGCGCAGGCTGGAGGAGCCAACCACCGCCCCCTGTGGCAGTTCATCCAGGTGACTGAAGCGGTTGGAGACGAAGGCGTCCCGGGGGTCCTCCCGCTCCATGATCACCGCCAGATTCAGCCCTTCGGGCAGATCCACCGGGACATCTTTCATGGAGTGCACGGCGATGTCCGCCCGCCCCTCCAGCATCCCTTGCTCCAGCTCCTTCACGAACAGCCCTTTGCCGCCGATCTTGGCCAGCGGGGTGTCGAGGATCTTGTCACCCTGGGTGCTCATCCCGAGGATATCCACCTGCAGCCCGGGATGGGCCAGCTGCAGCTGCCGGGAGACGTGCTCGGCCTGCCACATGGCCAGGGGGGATTTACGGGTGGCGATACGAACGGTCTGATCGGACATGGGACCTGCTCCCGGTATGAGACTTAGAGGTTGCACTCTAAAATATGCACGACTACTTGCAGGATCTAGGTGATAGTTGAAAGCAGGAATGCTAAAGAGTCTGGCAGGAGCTGGCAAATGGAAGTTGCGACTGCAGCAGGGATGATCCCATGCTGATTCAGGGTTGACCTGATATCTTTACCACGCCTGCACCGATATGCTGCGAATTATCCGGCATACTCAGCCACAACCTGGATGGCCACCGCGGCCATTCGGTTTCCCTGTCTTAGGGCTCGCGAAATAATAAGTCCCTGAATTTGGGGCGTCGAGGCGCCCGTCTGGCAAGGCGCGAAAACGCCGGAATATCAATATCTTTCAAGTTTTCGCAACGCAGCCAGGCGGGATGGATCGGCGTTCCAAAACAGGGAGTTATTGTTTCGCGAGCCCTTACCCACCCTGCCGCAGCCAGCGGCGCACCTGGGCCAGGTGCCGACGGCTGATCTCCAACCGCTCTTCCGCCCCCTCCAGCCGCACCAGGCAGCGGCCGTCCGGCGCCTTCTCCAGCCCCCGCAGGTGCCGGCAGGAGACCAGGGCGTTGCGGTGGACCCGCATGAAGCGGTCCCCGAAGCGCTGCTCCAGGGATTTGAGGGGTTCCTCCAGCAGCGCCTCCCCACTGCTGTGGCGCAGGGTGACGTACTTCTGGTCCGCCCGGAAGTAGATTATCTTCTCCACCGGGATCCGTTGTATCCCCCCCCGGTAGCGGGTGGTGACGTGGTCCGGCTCCGCCTCCCCCTCCTGGAGCGCCTGGAGCGCCTGCAGCTGGGGGCGGGTCAGGGCGGTGGCCTTCGATAGGGCGCGCTCCAGTCGCTGCCGCCGAATCGGCTTCAGCAGGTAGTCCACCGCGTTGCCGTCGAACGCCGCCAGTGCGTGCTCCTCATAGGCGGTGACGAAGATCACGGCTGGCGGCTGGGGCAGTTCCGCCAGCCGGGACGCGGCCTGCAGCCCGTCCATAGCCGGCATGCGCACGTCCATCAGCACCAGATCCACCGCCAGCGCACGGTTCCGGGCCAGCGCCTCCTCCCCAGTGACCGCCTCTCCCACCCACTCATAGGGGGGGCCGATCTCCTCCACCAGGCTGCGCAGCCGCTGGCGGGCCGGTGCCTCGTCGTCCGCGACCAATATCTTCATCTACTCTACCTCAGGGTTTCCAGGGATAGGGGAATACCACTCGTACCTGATGTTCACCGTCTACCTCGCTGACCGTCAACGAGGCCTGTTCGTCGAAAAAGCCCTGCAGTCGCTGGCGGGTGTTCTCCAGTGCCATCCGGTTACCCTTGCGGCGGCCAGGCGCCACCCTTTCCGGGACGCTGTTACGGATACTCAGATTAATCCGATGCCTACGGTAACGACCGGCAATGCTGATCACGCCCGGTTCCGCCGCCAGCTCGATACCGTGATAAACCGCGTTCTCCAGCAGCGGCTGCAGGATCAGGGGTGGCAGGGGCGCCTCTTCAGGCAACGCCTCCAGATCCCACTCCAGCCGCAGCCGCTCCCCCAGCCGCTGACCTTCGATACGCAGATAACCCCGGGCCAGCTCCAGCTCATCACCCAGGGTAGAGAGATGTCCGGCGTTGGAAAGGCTGGCACGGAACAGGTCCGAGAGATCCTGCACCACCTCCTCCGCCAGCACCGGGTCGGCGCGGGTCAGGCTGGCGATGGTGTTCATACTGTTGAACAGGAAGTGGGGGCGGATACGGGACTGCAGTGCCTGAAACCGCGCCTCGGACTCCGCCTCCACTTGCCGGCGCCAGAGATACTGAACATAGAGATAGCGCAGCACCAGGGCACTGACGATGGCGCTGATACCCAGGCACTCGGTATAGAACAAGGCCACACCGGTCGATCTGAAGGCGCGGCTCTCCCCCAGTACCTGGAGGGCGGCCCAGCTCACCAGCAGTGTCACCAGCAACAACAGCAGCCAGGCCAGCAGGCCGGCCGCTCCGTTGCCCAGGCGACGCAGCCAGGGGCCGACCACACACAACAGCCCGGCGCCGCTTAGGGCTACCCACTGGATGAAGAGTGAACGCAGACTCAGTTCACTCGGGAACTCCCCCAGTGAACCAACCATCTCCAGGGTCAGGACGATGGCCAGCAGCTCCGCCGTCATTACCACCGCGAACACCATACGCACGCTGCAGAAGTTGGGCAGGAAAGAGCCCGCCCCTTCCCGCCCCGCCGTCTCTGATCCCTTGTCTGCCATCGCTCCGCCGCTTTGTGAATCCTGCTACAATCCGTGCCCAGGGCCTCTGCATCGGGTCGACAGAAATTGCTGCTAGCATCGACCATGGATCGCGGTTGAATAGTTACACCTCATATACTTCATATTACGTACATAGCGGGCAACTTCCCTTCCTCTTGAGCCACGCCCCACGAAACATGGTCACAGGAATCTTCATCGAATGAGTGAGAAAAAACTCTGGTCGGGCCGTTTCAACCAACCCACCGATGCCTTCGTCGAGGCTTTCACCGCCTCCGTAGAGTTCGACCGGCGCCTCTACCGCTACGACATCCAGGGCTCCATCGCCCATGCCACCATGCTGGCAGAGAGCGGCATCCTCAGCAAACCGGAACTCGACACTATCCTGTCCGGGCTGGCGCGTATCCAGGCGCGTATCGAACAGGGCGGGTTCGAATGGTCCGTGGGTCTGGAAGACGTACACATGAATATCGAGTCAGCCCTCACCGCCGAGATCGGTGATGCCGGCAAAAAGCTCCACACCGGGCGCTCCCGCAACGATCAGGTGGCCACCGACATCCGCCTCTGGCTACGAGATGAGATCGAGACCATTCGGGACGCCATCCTGCGTCTGCAGCAGGCCCTGCTGGAGAGCGCCGAGCGGGAGGCGGAGACCATCATGCCCGGCTTCACCCATCTGCAGACCGCCCAGCCGGTCACCTTCGGCCACCACCTGATGGCCTGGTTCGAGATGCTGGAGCGGGACCGGGAGCGGCTGGCCGACTGCAACCGCCGGGTCAACGTCATGCCCCTGGGGGCGGCCGCTCTGGCCGGCACCACCTATCCCATCGATCGCCGGCGCACCACCGAACTGCTCGGCTTCGACCGGCCCAGCGAGAACTCCCTGGACGCAGTCAGCGACCGGGACTTCGCCATCGAGTTCACCGCTGCCGGGGCGCTGATTATGATGCACCTCTCCCGCATGTCCGAGGAGCTGATCATCTGGTCATCGGCCCAGTTCGCCTTCATCGAACTCTCCGACAGCTTCTGTACCGGCTCCTCCATCATGCCCCAGAAGAAGAACCCGGACGTACCGGAGCTGATCCGGGGCAAGAGCGGGCGTGTCTTCGGCCATCTGATGTGCCTGCTCACCTTGATGAAGGGGCAGCCGCTAGCCTACAACAAGGACAATCAGGAGGACAAGGAGCCCCTGTTCGATACCGTGGACAACCTGAAAGGGAGTCTCAAGGTGTTTGCCGAGATGGTTCCGACCATCAGCTGTCGTCGGGAGAACATGCGCCAGGCGGCCCTGAAGGGTTTTGCCACCGCCACCGATCTGGCCGACTACCTGGTGCGCAAGGGGCTGCCGTTCCGGGACGCCCACGCGGTGGTGGGCAAGGCGGTGGCGCGCTGCGCGGAGAAGGGGTGCGACCTCCCCGATCTCTCTCTGGAGGAACTGCAGAGCTTTTCCAGAGTAATCGAGGCAGATGTATTCCGCTGCCTGACCCTGGAAGGGTCGATAGCGGCCCGGGACCACATCGGCGGCACGGCCCCGGCCCAGGTACGCGCGGCCATCGCCCGGGCGCGGGCGCGACTGGAAGCATGAAACAGGACAGCCTCGATCAGTTGAACCTGCGCCTCAAGGCATTTGCTCAAAGCCGCGACTGGGAGCAGTTTCACTCCCCCAAGAACCTCTCCATGGCCCTGATCGCCGAGTGCGCCGAACTGGTGGAGCATTTCCAGTGGCTGACCGAGGAGCAGAGTCTCAACCTCCCTGAAGCGAAACGGGACGCGGTCTCGATGGAGATGGCGGATATCCTGATCTACCTGATCCGTTGCGCCGAACGATTGGAGATCGATCTGGTCTCCGCCGCCAACCGCAAGATCGAGATCAACGAACAGCGTTATCCCGCTGACCGGGTCCGGGGGGATGCCCGGCGGGCAGAGGAATACGTATCAGAAAACAGAAGACAGGGGACAGAGGACAGTAGCGAGTAATCTAATCTGGAGAAGCGCTGCCAATCGCGGAAAAAGGAGATTTCGGAAAAATCAATATCTTGCACTCTGTAAGCACGATCACTTGCAGGATCTAGGTTAAAGTTTTTTCCCGAATGGCCGTTGATATCCCTGAATCCCTGATCTCCCCCATGGAACCAAGAGGAACCGACCTTGAAACAGAACGGCGAGTTTTCCGATTCCTGCCTGCAACGCTGCCCCTTTGGGGTCCTGCTCCTAGACCCGGCCGGAAAGATCCAGCAGATCAACCCGGCACTGGAAGCGATGCTGAACACGCCTGCCGAACAGCTGCTCGGCCACACCCGGGAGACTCTCCCCTTCGCCACCCACCGAGGCGTGTTGGAAGGCAACAACATTGTGCATCTGGCCGGGCCCGGTGTGACGCAGGAGCGGTGGCTGCAGTGTGAAGTGATGGAGAGCAGCAGCGGCAGCAGCAGCAGATTTTTCGTAGACATTACCGAACTGGTGCGTCTGCAGCAGGAGAACAGCCGCCTGGAGGCTGAGCTGGATGAGCTCGCTATCACCGACGATCTGACCGGACTGGCAAACCAGCGGGCGCTGAAACGGGCGCTCGACACCCAGGTTACGCGCAGCCGGCGCTACCATAACCCACTCAGCCTGGCCATCATCGAACTGCTCGATGAGTCCTCCCCCTCCCTGGTACCGGACGATGAGGTGGTGCTTGCCACCAGCCGCTATCTGCGTGACAGGCTGCGTTGGGTGGACTTTATCGCCCGCTGGGATCAGAACCATTTTCTGATCATCCTTCCAGAGACCAGCGCCCGGGAAGGAGAGCGCATGATCGACAAGATCCGAGGTAACTTTCCAGATATCGAGCTGCCAGAGTCGGCCAGCATTCACACCCTGAGTCTCCGCTTCGGACTGGCAGAGTGGCAGAAAGGGGATGACGACCGGCGCCTGATGGATAGGGCGGCCGAAGATCTGAACCGGGACCCGCTGATCGGCATGGCAGCTTCAGCTTCCTGAACCGTATTACATGGCCGACGCTGTCGATTATCGGGATGGTATCGGCCGTAAGGATCTGCAGAAGATACGCCGGCGCTTCCTCGGGCTACACCGGGAGCGGCTGCGTCGTATAGAGGCGGAGCTGCGCCCGGGACAGCGCCAGTTCATCACCCTGCTGCCGCTGCTGTTCCATATCAATCACCCGATGCTGCCCGGCTTTGTCACTACCCAGACACCGGCCGGCATCGCCGACTTTACCCCCTCCCAGTCCCAGCTCCGGGCGGCGAAGAAGATCAGCCGGAGTTTCGCTTACCGAAAGCGGGCAAGACGCCGCTACCACATCCAGGGCCTCTACCTGATGGGCAGTATCGGCAGCATCGCCCACAATGCGGGCAGTGATCTGGATATCTGGCTATGCCATGACCCACGCCTCTCATCCAGGGCAAAGACGACACTGCGTGCCAAGGTGGTGAGTATCGAGCAGTGGGCCAAGGAACAGGGCTTTGAAGCCCACATCTACCTGATCGACGCCGAGGCATTCCGCCGGGGCGAGCTGGATCAGATCTCTTACGACAGCAGCGGCACAACTCAGCACCGGCTCCTGCTGGAGGAGTTTTACCGCACCGGGGTGTTGCTGGCGGGGCGTTATCCCCTGTGGTGGATGGTACCGCCGGAACAGGAGCCAAACTACAGCGAATACGCCGCCATGCTACTGCACAAGCGGTTCGTCAACCCCCTGGACTGCATCGATTTCGGGGGTCTGGAGAAGTTGCCCGCGGATGAATTCTTCGGGGCTGCCCACTGGCAGCTGTTCAAGGGCATCAGTTCACCCTACAAGAGTATCCTCAAACTGCTGTTGACCGAGGCCTACTCTCAGGACTACCCCCACATCCGCTGGCTCTGCCAGGAGGCCAAATCCGCGATCTATGCCGGCGACTTCTATCTGAACGACCTGGACCCCTACGTGCTGATGTACCGGCGGGTGGAACAATACCTGCTTCAGCGCGGGGAGTTCAAACGGCTGGAGCTTGCCCGCCGCTGCTTCTACTTCAAGACGGAACTGCCTTTGAGCAAGCAACAACCGAGATTAGAGATGTCGTGGCAGCAGACGCTATTGCAGCGAATGACCCGGCAGTGGGGCTGGGGAAAGAAAGATCTGCTGCTGCTGGACGCCAGGGAACAGTGGAAGATCGATCGGGTGCTGGAAGAACGCAACACCCTGGTGCGGGAGCTGACCCACAGCTACCGCCTGTTGACCGACTTCGCCCGCGCCTATGCCCACAGCGGGCGCATCGATCCTCAGGAATTGAGCCTGCTCGGGCGCAAACTCTACACCGCCCTGGAGAAACGGCCCGGAAAGATCGACAGTATAAACCCCGGTATCTCCAGGAGCCTGATGGAAGAACGGGTCTCGCTGCACTTCCGGGAGCACCAGGACGAAGGGAGCAGCTGGCTGCTGTTCCTGGGCGAGGTCAACGAGGAACAGGCCCTGGTCACCAGCCCGATCAAGACCACAAGTGGCCTGATCGAAATGCTGACCTGGTGTCACCTCAACCGGGTGATGCGCACCGCAACCCGGGTCACGCTCTACCCGGAACAGGGTCCAGTTCGCGTGGCAGAGCTGCACGCCCTGCTGAGCACCCTGCGCAACATCTACCCCGACGGTTCCGAAGTGGAGTGCGATATGGAACAGCTGGCATCCCCCCCTCACGCCCTCTCCTGCACACTCTTCATCAATACCGGCACCGACCCTATGAAACATCTCTCCCGAGTGGGCAAACAACTGACCAGCAACCGTAGCGACCCTCTCAGCTTCGGCGCTTCTCACGTCTCGCTGGTGGGGAAGATCGAACAGTTGATCTCAACCAACTGGGGGGAGACCCTGGTGCTGAGTTATCAGGGGAGCGGTGGCCTGTTGAACAGCCTCTGCCACTACCTGAAATCGACCTTGTCGCACCATTCACCAGGCCCGATACCTGAAGTAAGTGCTCACTGTTTTTCATCAGTACGTGCCACCGGCATCGCCCGTCGGGTCCAGAAACTCTACAACGACGTCCGCCACAACTTTGAGCGACAGGAGGGGGGAACCGACAGACGCTACCTGCTGCAGGCAGACGACGAGTACTACCTCATTCAACGCAAACGGGAAGGTTTCTCATATATCGCGCTTCAGACCCTGGAGGAGCTGCTGGAACTGCTGGGTGAAAACCACAACAGCTTTCAGGCACTGTGCGTGGACGATCAGGCGCTACAGGAGACTCCGTTCCCGGCTATATTCACGCGCAACCGGCCCGCCATCATCCAGCTCTTCTACCACACCACCCGGGATACCACCCTGCTCTATCTGTTGGACGAACAGGGCGCCCTGTTTCAGCAGGAGATGGCAGCCACCGACGAGCACTATCTGTTGCTGCAGCAGCAGCGCTTTCTCGATGGCATCCGACTGCTCCGCAGCCTGCTCGCAGAAGAGCCCGCTCACCGGCTGTTGCTGGACAGACCGGAGTTCTACCGTCTCGATCGCGACCGTAAAGGGCTTTTCTTCTGCACCCCCCGCACCCCGCCCCGCCACAGGCTGCCGGACAGCTACCTGGAACTGCGGCTGGTGAGTGACAGCCTGGATCTCCGCCAATCGCCCCATCTGCTGATCTGCGGTGACCAGGAGTTCAGCTCCTTCGAGTACGGCGACCGCCTGTTCCCCGCCGTCGCCGAATACATCCTCTCCCAGCGGCGTAATCAGCAGAGCTACCCCATCTACCTGACCGGCCTGGAGCTCAGCCGAACCGCCGGTGAGGGCACAGGTTCCACCATCGACCTGTTCAATCTCAAGAAGCGCCTGGAGGGCCGTCTCAACCACGCCCTCAACACCCTGACCCAGGAGGCTGTCGGAGAATAGAAAACCCTTTAAACTTTGGTTCCGATAAATTCTCCGTATATACTCGAACGACCGGGAACACCTGCGGAGGGATATCCATGCGCGGTAGGACACGTCACATCCTCTGGATCATGATCATCATGCTGGGCGCGGGGAGCCTGCTCTCGGCCTGCGGTCAGAAGGGGGACCTCTACCGGCCGGACCAGGATCCCCAGCAGCATGAGAAAAAGAAAAAATACCCCTGAAAAATCACGGATTCTATCGAAAATGGAACGTACCCCGGAACCCGAACTGATGGACGACCTGGCACAGGCCAGGGCCTATGCGGAGGAGGATTTTTCCGAGGCAAACAGCCTGTTCATGGAGCAGTTCGGTAAACTTTACCCGCAACCGGTCACCGGCCGGGCGCTGGACCTGGGCTGCGGTCCGGCTGATATCACCCTGCGCTTCGCCCGCGCCTACCCCGGCTGCCATATCGACGGGATCGACGGTGCCGAGGCGATGCTGAACTTCGGTAGGCAGGCACTGGAGCAGGAGGCCGGACTGCAGCAGCGGGTAACCCTAATCTGCGAGCGGCTTCCCGCACCCTCTCTCACCCCCGGCCAGTACCAGCACATCATCTCCAACAGCCTGCTGCACCATCTCCACGACCCCTCTCTGCTGTGGCAGACGGTGACAGGATGTGCCAGACCCGGTGCCTCCATCCTGATCATGGATCTGTTACGCCCTGACACCCGGTCACAGGTGGATGCGCTGGTGGAACGCTACGCGGAGTCGGCCCCGGATCTGCTGAAAAGAGACTTCCGCAACTCCCTCCTGGCAGCCTTCACACCGGAGGAGGTGGCACAGCAGCTGCGTGGGGCGGGGCTCGAAAACCTGGCGGTCACTCGAGTGAGTGACCGCCACATGACCATCAGCGGCTATCTGCAGGGGCCTCGATCCGGCGACCCATTTCAGCTGAACAACTAACCGGCCAGAGACGACATGGGCAAGAAAAAAGAGAAGAAAAAGGTAGGCAAGACAAAAAAGAAAGAGCAGAAGGTCAGCAAGAGGGGCGGAGGCTCCGCCAAGCAGTTGAAAAGTGAGATCAAGCGTCTGGAGAAGGAGATCCGGAAGCGGGACGACCTGATCCGGAAGCTGCAGAAACGGTCAGCCCCAAAAGCGTCGAAAGAGGTCGCCAGTGACGACACCGCGGATCTGCTCCACAGTCAACGGAACGAGAGCATCGCCGTGGTCCAACGCAGGGCCTGGGAACGGCACCAGTATCTACGGCAGCAGTATGAGCAGCACCTGGAGGAGAACAACCCTGCCACCACGGCGCGACGGCTGGCCAACCGGGATCTGATCGAGCGGTTCGGTGATGCCGCCGGCTATTCGGCGGAAGAGTTGCTGGACATACTGTCGTGATGGAGATAGAGCGCGACAGGATCCAGCGGGCCGGCAATGCGCTGGTCGATCTGTTCCACTACCTGGCCCTGTTCATCATCGGCGCCACCATCGTCTGGTCCGCGGTCAGCGAGTACATGAAGATCATGCAGGAGGGGCACGCGGCCCTGAAAGATATCCTGCTGCTGTTCATCTATCTGGAACTGGGTGCCATGGTGGGCATCTACTTCAAGACCCATCGGCTGCCGGTGCAGTTCCTGATCTATATCGCCATCACGGCCCTGTCCCGGCATCTGGTAATCGACGTGCAAAAGGTATCGGACAACTTCCACCTCTATCTACTGCTGAGCATCACCGTCGCCATCGTGCTGCTCAGCTTTGCGGTGCTGGTGCTGAGCTACTCCGGACACAAATATGGTGACCCGGAGGACGGCTCCCGGGAAAGGGACGAACGGGACCGGCTGGAAGAGCTGTCACCTAGATCCTGCAAGTAGTCGTGCGTACAGAGTGCAAGCTATTGTTTCGTAGAGCGAATGAAAAATTGCGTGGAATCCTTATTGTGATTTCCAAGATTTTTCATATCGCTATACGG
>JAUXBK010000166.1 GCA_030619405.1 Sedimenticola sp.
CGTCTTCGGTGTTGCGCCAAGGGTTACATACAACGAGTATGCGCCCCTTGGCGCGCCTTGAAGACGAAGCCCTATCCGGCGCAAATCACGTAATTTAATATTTTCCAAGTCCCTAAACGGTTACGATTCAATCCTCTTCCGGCGGGCTCCCAGTACCAGATAGAAGGCAGGGACCACGAACAGGGTGAACAGGGTACCGATGCCGAGACCGCTGGCCACCACCAGACCGATATCGAAGCGGCTGACCGCCCCCGGGCCGGTGGCGCTGAGCAGCGGAATCATCGCCATGATCATGGATACCGTGGTCATCAGGATGGGCCGCAGCCGAATGCTGGCGGCACGCTCAACGGCCTCCCTTTTCTGCAGCCCTTCATGGATCTGCAACTGATTGGCGAACTCCACGATCAGGATACCGTTTTTTGCGATCAGTCCGATCAAGGTAATGAGCCCCACCTGGGTATAGATGTTGACCGAGGCAAAACCCAGCATCAGGAAGGCGAGTGCGCTGGCCAGCGAGAGGGGGACAGAGACCAGAATGATGAGCGGATCGCGCCAGCTCTCGAACTGGGCCGCCAGGACCAGATAGATAACCAGCAGAGACATGAAAAAAGTGGTTACCAGCGCGCTGCCCTGCTGAGCGTACTGACGTGAACTCCCAGTGTAGTCCCAGCCGAAGCCACGGGGAAAGACCTCTTTTGCCTGTTGCTCCAGATAACCCATGGCATCGCCCAGGGCGACACCGGGGACCATCAGCCCCTGAATGGTGAGGCTGTTCAGTTGCTGGAACTGGGTGCGCTTGCTGGGCTCCACGCTGGTTTCGATCTGCACCAGCGATGACAGCGGCACCTGATTGCCCGAGGTGGTGCGCAGATAGTACGCTTCGATCCTGCCGGTATCGAGTCGGAACTGCTCTCCGACCTGCGGGATAACCTTGTAGCTGCGCCCCTGCAGACTGAATCGGTTGACATGGCTGCCGCCGAGCAGGGTGGACAGGTTGCGGCCGATCTCCTGCATGGAGATACCGAGATCAGCAGCCCGGTCCCGGTCGATGACCAGGGTGATTCTGGGGCGGGTGAGTTGCACATCCTTCTGCAAAAAGGCGAAGCGTCCACTCTTCATGGCCCGGCCGATCAATTGGTCTGCCACCTGATCGAGCTGCTCATAGCCCGCATCGGAGACGATGACGAACTGCAGTGGCAGGCCGCCCCCTGCTCCCGGCAGGCTGGGGCGGGGGAATACAGCGGTCTGAAAACCGGCGATCTGACGGACTTTGCCCTGCAACTCCGGCTGGATCACCATCTGAGAGCGTTGCCGCTGTGAGGGTGGCGGCATCTTGAATCCGCCGAAGACCACACTGTCGTCGCCACCAAAACCTAGGATCAGAAAACTTTCGCCGTATTCAGGGATGGTCTCAAACTGCTCGACCAGTTCCCGTGTATAGATCTCGTTATATTTGAGGGTTGCGGTTTGTGGTCCAGTGGCCATGAAAAACAGGATGCTCTGATCCTCGGTGGGTGCCAGTTCACTCTTCGACATCGTGAACATGAAGTAGATACTGATCAGGAGCACTGCCGCGAACAGCACGATGAGAGAAGGGTATTCCAGTAGCCCATGCAGCAGTTGGCGGTAATTGCTCGACAGCCTGTTGAAGAACCGTTCCACGCCCCGTTCGAAACGCCCCGGCACTCCGGCGGGTTTCAGCACCTTTGAGCTGAGCATGGGCGCGAGGGTCAGGGCGATGATGCCGGAGATGAGCACCGCTGCGGCCAGGGAAAAGGCAAATTCAGTAAACAGGGTTCCAACCAGTCCTCCCATGAAACCGATCGGGGCATAGACCGCAATCAGCGTGGTCGTCATGGCAATCACCGGTAGCCCGAGCTCACGGGCCCCGTCGACTGCCGCCTGAAATCGGGACTTTCCCATTTCGATATGGCGATGTACGTTTTCCACGATGACGATGGCATCGTCCACTACCAGGCCGATCGCCAGCACCATCGCGAGCAGGGTGAGCAGATTGAGCGAAAAGCCCATAGCCAGCATCAGAAAGACGGCGCCAATCAACGACAGCGGAACCGTTATGGCCGGGATCACGGCGGCACGCAGGGAGCCCAGTGAGAGGTAGATCACCAGTAGGACGATGGCCACTGCTTCCACCAGGGTACGAACCACTTCGCTGATGGAGTCGGCAATGAACTCACTGGCATCATAAGGCAATACACCATGGAGCCCGGCGGGCAGGTCTGCCTTTATCTCATCGAAGGCCTCGTGTACTCGCCGGGCGACGGTCAAGGGATTTGCGCCCGGCGCTTGTTCGATGGCCATGAAGATGGCCATCTTGCCCCGGTACCAGTTGGTCGAATCGTAGTCCTCTGCCCCCAGTTCGGTATCCGCAATGTCGCTCAGGCGTACCAGTGTGCCATTGCGGTTACTCACCACCAGTCTCCTGAAATCCTGCTCCCGCGCCACATCGGTGGTGGTGCTCAGATCGATGGCCACATGGTCACCTTTGGTCCGACCGATGCCTGCAAGGTAGTTGTTGCGGCGTAACACACTGGCGACGTCGTTACCGGTCACCCCCAGCGCGGCCATACGCCGGGGATCCAGCCAGATGCGCATGGCAAAGACTTTATTACCCAGCAGCGCCGCCTTGCCCACCCCCTGCACCGCCTGCAGTTTCGGTTGCACCACCCGCAGCAGATAGTCGGTGATCTGGGCCGGCTTCATCACGTCACTGTAGAAGGCCATGTACATCAGTGCCGTGCGATCGCCGGTCCGGGAGCTGATGACCGGGTCTTCGGCCTCCGCTGGCAGTACGTTGCGTTGACTGGATACCTTGGCCTGGATCTCTGCTACAGCGGCGTTAGCGTCGAAATCAAGGCGCATATGGGCTTCGATAACGGAGGCGCCCTGTCGGCTGATCGAGGAGAGGTAGTCGATGCCGTCTGCCTCGGCGATAGCCTGTTGCAGCGGGGTGGTGATGAACCCTTTCACCAGTTCGCTGCTGGCGCCGGGATAGGCGGTGGTGATCGTCACTACCGTATCCCTGGTTTCGGGATATTGGCGTACTTCGAGCAGGGTGAGGGCACGTAGACCCAGTATCAGTATCAGCAGGCTGACCACGCTGGCCAGCACCGGGCGGCTTATGAACAGGTCGGTAAACTTCACCGGCTGGCTTGCCTTTCCCCAGGTGCCGGTTTTTCATCCAGGGTCACCGGCATACCGTTGCGTAACTTGATCTGACCGGCGCTGACCACCTGATCACCGGCTTTCAGTCCCCGGATGATCTCCACCCGACCCTGTCGTGTCTCCCCCGTGACGATCTGTCTGCGCTGCACGATTCGACCCCGTTCACCGGGTAGCACCAGGAAAACCGAACTACCGTAAGGGTTATAGGTGATCGCCGTATCCGGCAGGGTCAGGACGGTGCGGGGCTGGGCTACCAGGACTTGCGCTCCGGCGAACATCCCCGGGCGCAGCCGGTGCGACCGGTTGTCCAGAATGGCGCGGACCTTCAGGGTCCGGGTGACCGGGTCGACACCCGGGTCGAAGGCGGTGATCTTGCCGGTGAATTTCTTTTCGGGGTAGGCCTGCACCTTCAATACAACCGTCTGACCCGGCTTCAGGTCGGAAAGCCGCCGCTCCGGGACGGAGAAATCGATATAGATTGGGTCGAGCGATTGTAACGGCACTATGGCGGAACCCTCCGGCAGATACTGGCCGATGTCGATCTTGCGAATGCCCAGTACTCCAGTGAAGGGTGCATGGATCTTTTTCTTGTCGATCAACGCACGTTTGGCAATCACCGCTGCCTTGGCCTCGTCCAGCAGGGCCATGGTTTCGTCATACATCGATATCGAGATGGATTTGCTGCCAAGCAGTTTGGAAAGGCGATTGAAATTGAGTTGTGCCAGCCGCTGTGAGGCCAGCAGGCCATCGAGTTCCGCCTTGTCCGCTGCGGTGTCCAGCTCGATCAGCAACTGCCCCTGGGTTGCCGATTCACCGGATTCGAAATGAATCGAGGTGACCTTGCCGGCAACTTCGTTGCTGACATCGATACCGGCAGTCGCAATCAGACTGCCGACTGCTGAAAGGTAGGGCTGCCACTGCAGCTGCCTGACCGTGGTCACCGCAACTACGGGGGGAGGTGGGGGGGTGCGGTCAAGCGTCGCCTGCTGGATCTGCCGGTACTTCCAGCCGAATAGACCCCCGAAGATCAGGGTTATGGTAAGCAGCAGGAGAAACAGACGCTTGATCATGATATTCGTTTGAAATGGTCAGGGCCAAAGTATGCCCGCCGGCAGCCGTGCCGACAACTGCACTGTGTCTGCTTTCAGGAAAAATCCGGCAGAGAGAGATCGCTGCCTTACCCAGCGAAAAGAATCCCCGGTTTTGATGCGCGGAATCAATATAAAAACCGCTCTGTCTTTCTGACCGGAGGGTTCGCTGCTATTCTTGAATTATAATGGGGTTTAGGTGGAAGTTCAGGATGGAAAAGGGAACCGTATAAAGGGGGTTTTAAGATGCTCGAAATCAGGCATAAAGAGACAGGGGATATTCTGGAAAGTGTTGACACCGATACGCTTCGGGGTGCGGACCTGCGTGACATGAGGCTGGAAGGGGCCGACCTCTCCCGGCAGGATCTCGCGGGGGCGCAGCTGCAGCATGCCGATCTGGTGGGAGCAGACCTGAGTGGAAGCAACCTCAGGGGTGCCTATCTTGTCGGGGCCCATCTCAACGGGGCCGACCTTGCGGGTGCCGATCTGTCCGAAGTCAAGGCAGGGGCAGGGAGCCGTGCCGTTGCAGCGATGATGAGGGGCTGCAACCTGGAAAGTGCCATCCTGGATCGGGCCGACCTCAGGTTCGTGGAGATGAGAAAAAGCAATTTCCACAAGGCCTCGCTCAATAATGCAGATCTGCGGGATGCGGATCTGTTGGGTTCGAACCTGTCGCATGTGACCGCCCACAATGCCCTCTTCATCGATACCAACCTGCGGGAAACGGATATGCGGGGGGCGAATTTCTGCGACAGCCACCTGAACGAGGCCAATATGATCAAGGCCAATCTCAGTGGCGCCCGCCTGGAGAGCTGCAACCCTGAAGGCTTCACCGTGATCAATCTCGCCAATCTGGAAGGGGCCGACCTGACAGGCGCAAAGATGCGCAACATATTGGCAGAGGAGACGAATATGAAACATGCCAATCTGACGGATGTGGATCTGAGCCACGCCAATATGGGCGGTGCGATACTCAGAAGCGCCAACGTGGGGGGGGCTAACTTCGAGGGGGTGGAACTGGCCACGGTCACGATGGAGTTCGCCAACTTTTCCAAGGCGTTGAATGCGAAGATTCCGCCCTATAAGATCAATCTGCGTTAGCTTTTTTCCATGGATCTAGGTGGAAATCAGAGATCCCTGTGTGATCCATCGCAGAACGGGGGCGTTCTGGTGTGCTTGCACTGACACAGGGCGACGCTCTTCGTTTCGGCAACCTCGAATGCCACTGGCTCGAAATCGGTGCCCTTGTGAGAGCCGTCACAGAACGGCTGATCCTTGCTCCGGCCGCAGGCACACCAGTAGTAGGTGCCTGGCTCCAGTTTCAAGACCGAGGGCTCTTTTGCTGCAATGACGGGATCGCTCATCATTCATTCTCCAATGGAATCAGAGCGACAGTATAGGGTCTATCGCAACGGATAACACCACTTGAAATCAACCAGTTGTAAATTGTTCCCGATGACGGGTGGTGGCTGAGCTTCAGGGGTAATCAGGAAAAACTTAAGGAATCGACCGCGGATTAACGCGGATCGAACGCGGATTTTGCCTTGTTTCAGTTTCTCATCCGCGTTTAATCTGCGGCTGAATGCCTTTTGACCGTAACCGTTCACTCCCCCTGCCGTTTTGAACCCCTCACCCTAACCCTCGGCTTTGGCATCCTGCGTCGCTCTACCTCCTCCATCCATGGAGTCGTCTCCCTGAGGGAGAGGGGA
>JAUXBK010000202.1 GCA_030619405.1 Sedimenticola sp.
AGCACGACAAGCAGGCAGAAACGGTCTGATCCTGGCTGGTGTGTAACAGTTCGCGGGATCAACCGGCATTTAGCCGCGGATTGACGCGGATTACACACAGATTTTGAGGTACTAGTACTTGCTGCGTAGCAGCAGCATCTCCCCTTTGTTCTGCATCTCCACCTGTTTCAGAAAGCTCATGCCCAGCAGCACCTGCTGTGGTGCAGACCCCTCGATCACGACGGCCTCCACCCGAATCAGCTCGATCTCCCCCACCCGGACCTGGTCCAACACCACCGAATAGGCCCTGGCAAACCCGGATGCCGTGTTGACCCCGATCGGCCTGCCCTGTTCCTGATAGCGGATTCCCAGCCGCTTCGCCTCCGTTTCGCTCATAGCGACCGAAGTGGCCCCGGTATCCACCAGCATGTCGGTGCTGTGGCCGTTGATACTGCCACGGGTATGATAGGCGCCACGGGCATCACGCCAGATCTGCACCTCCTGCAGCTCGGGTGTCTCGAAACTGCCCCCCACATGGCTACCCAAAGTATAACTCCGGCGCTGGCCATCCACCTCGATCTCCGCCCCCCTGGCAGTGGCAGAGATCAGCAACACTCCCTCGGGACTGGGCGTCCCGACGCGCAGCAGTCGATTCCTGCCATCCACATCCACCATCACCTTGCCGGGAAACAGGGCCATCACCCGCAGCCGCTCCACCGCTCCCACAGGAAAGAGAGCCCCCAGAATCAACAGCAGAAACAGCAGTGGTACAGCCATTCCCAGGTGGCCACCCGTTTTCTTTCCATTCATCATGATCAGCTCCAAATTGGATTTTTCCAGATATTCAACAATCCTCAATTTACAACGGCAGAAACAGGAGAAACTGGATAACGGCAAATCCGAACAGCCCGGCAACCAGATCGTCCAGCATGATACCCAACCCACCGGGCACCCGCCGGTCCAGCCAGCCGATGGGCCATGGCTTGAGGATGTCGAACAGCCGGAACAGCAGAAAACCGGTCAGCAGCCAACCCCACCCCGGGGGCGCCAGCCACAGGGTGAAGAGAAATCCCACCCATTCGTCCCAGACGATGCCCCCATGGTCATGCACACCTAGGTCGCGGGAAGTCCGCTCACACAGCCAGACACCCACCAGGAACATCACCGCAACCAGCAGCAGATAAGCCCAGCCGGGCAGCGGGGCAACCAACAGATAGAGGGGTATCGCCGCCAGGGTGCCGGCCGTCCCTGGCGCCTTGGGTACAGCCCCGGAACCAAGCCCGAAGGCCAGCAGGTGTATCGGGTTGGACCAGTCGAGCTTAACAGAAATGCTCATATCCACCTGCATCGACAGCCAGGGCGGTGCCACCGGGCAACAGACAGCGTATGCCCGGGTCCGGATCGATGACTCCCACCCAGCTGACCGCACAACCGGTATCGCGGATGGCCCGCTCAACCGCCCGTTGCACCCGGGGTGGCACGCTGAAACAGAGTTCATAGTCGTCGCCGGCGGAGAGGGGCATGGACCAGTCTCCTTTCTCCCCCAGATATCGCACCACCGGCGGTGACAGCGGCAGCTGCTCCAGGTGCAGGGTGGCCCCGGTCCCGCTGCGTTCACAGATGTGGCCCAGATCGGCAAGCAGACCATCGGAGATGTCGATCGCCGCACGTGCCAGGCCGACCAATGCCCGCCCCGCCGCCACCCGTGGCTGGGGCCGCTCCAGCCGGTCACGCACCCAACCCAGCGCATCACCGGCATCATACCGGCCCTGCAGGGCCAGCAGGGCCAGGCCTGCATCACCCACGGTGCCGGTAACACCGATCAGATCTCCGACCCGTGCGCCATTCCGCCTGAGCGCCCGCCCGGGTTCCACGAAGCCCTGCAGCTGCAGAGTGATACTCAGGCTACCCCGCGTGGTATCGCCGCCGATCAGCTGCACCTGATAGCGGCGCGAGATGTTACCCAGTCCACGGCTGAAGGCCTGCAGCCAGTCGGAGTCGCTACGGGGCAGGGTCAGGGCCAAAGTGGCCCAGGCGGGTGTGGCCCCCATCGCTGCCAGATCACTCAGACTCACCGCCAGTGCTTTGTGGCCCAGCGCCTCCGGGTCTGCACCGGGAAAGAAGTGCACCCCCTCTACCAGCGTGTCGATGGTGACTGCCAGCTCCTGTCCCGCCGGTACCTGCAACAGGGCGCAGTCGTCGCCGATCCCCAGGGTCACATCCTCCCGTTGATACAACCCACCGGAGAAGTAGCGCTTGATCAGATCGAACTCGGAGAGTGTCATGGTTGGAGGAGAGCGAGGTATAAAGTAGTTTGCAGCTCTGGTCTATCCTTACTGGCCGCTGCCCTTTTGCTTGCGTTCCGCCTTGCGCACACGGCGGGCCAGCTTGTCGAGCACGCCGTTGACAAAGCGGTGACCCTGTTCGGCACCGAATACCTTGGCCAGTTCCACCGCTTCATTGATGATCACCCGGTAGGGCACTTCCGGCTGATGGATCAACTCGTAGGCACCCAGACGCAGGATGGCACGCTCCACCGGATCGACGCTCTCGATGGAGCGATCCAGACAGGGGCCGAGCTGCCGGTCTAGCTCACTCAGGTGGGCCGGTACCCCGCTCAGCAGTTTGTCGAAGTAGGGGATCTCGAACGCGCCACCCTCCTCGTTGCTCAGGAACTGGTCCCGGATCTCCCGGACATCCTGGCCGGCCATCTGCCACTGGTAGATGGCCTGCACAGCGCGATGGCGGGCCTGACTTCGTTTGTGGCTCATCAACCGATCTGACGCAGCAGGTCGACCATCTCCAGCGCCGACATGGCGGCCTCGGCGCCCTTGTTACCGGCCTTGGTCCCGGCACGTTCGATGGCCTGTTCGATCGTGTCAACGGTAAGTACGCCGAACGCGATCGGCAGCCCATGCTTCAGGCTCACCTGGGCCATCCCCTTGACGCATTCACCGGCCACATAGTCGAAATGAGGTGTACCGCCACGGATCACGGCACCCAGTGCAACAATGGCGTCATACTCCCCTTTGGCGGCGATCCGATCCAGCACCAGCGGCATCTCGAACGCACCCGGCACCCGTACGATGGTGATCTCCGACTCATCCGCCCCATGTCGCTTCAGGGTATCGATCGCCCCATCCAGCAGACTCTCGACGATAAAGCTGTTGAACCGGGCCACCAGCAGGCAGAACCGCGCGTTTTGTATCTTGAGTGCGCCTTCGATCGTATTGATTGCCATAACTTTGAACCTTCGCTGGAATTGAACTCTACCTAGGTTGGGAGTGGATGCCACTCATCTGCACGCCACATACTCGACCACTTCCAGGTCGAAGCCGGAGATGCCGTGCAGGCTCTTGGGAGCGCTCAATACGCGCATCTTCCGCACCCCGACATCGGCCAGGATCTGCGCCCCCACACCAAAGGTGCGCAGACGCTTGCTGGCCTCACCGGGATTGACCGACGCCTCCCTTTCACTGCCCTGGAACTGGATCTCCCGCATGCGCTGAATAATCTCCCGGGCAGTGTCGTGATTGCGCAACACCACGATCACTCCCGCCCCCTCCTTCGCTACGCAGCGCATGGCGTTGGCGATGGGCCAGCCACACCCCTCGTGGACCGGGGAGAAGAGATCGCAGAGGGTATTCTGCATGTGTACCCGAACCAGGGTGGGCCGCTTCGGATCCACCTCGCCCATGACCAGCGCCAGGTGCAGCTCGTTGTCGATACAGTCCTGATAGGCTATCAGGCGAAAGTCGCCATACCGGGTCGGCAGGATGCAATCACTCACCCGTTCCACCGTCTTCTCGTTCCGTACCCGGTACTGGATGAGATCGGCGATGGTGCCGATCTTCAGGCCGTGCTCCCGGGCCACCTGCTCCAGATCGGGCCGCCGTGCCATGGAACCATCTTCGTTGAGGATCTCGACGATCGCCGCTGCCGGCTCCCGCCCGGCCAGTCGGGCCAGGTCGCAGCCCGCCTCGGTGTGACCGGCCCGCACCAGCACGCCCCCCGGCTGGGCCATCAGCGGGAAGATGTGGCCGGGCTGAACCAGATCCCAGGGCTCCGCATCCGGTTTCACCGCTGCCAGCACGGTGGTGGCACGGTCCGCCGCGGAGATACCAGTGGTCACGCCTTCCGCCGCCTCGATCGAGATGGTGAAATTGGTGGCGTGCGCCGACTCATTGACCCCCACCATCAACGGCAGGCGTAACTGCCGGCAGCGCTCTTTGCTGAGGGTCAGACAGATCAGACCACGACCATAGCGGGCCATGAAATTGATCGCCTCAGGGGTGACCCTGTCTGCCGCCATCACCAGGTCACCCTCGTTCTCGCGATCTTCGTCATCCATGATGATGACCATCCGGCCCTGACGCAGATCCTCGATAATCTCTTCGGTCGTATTGAGTTCCATCACCTGGCGTCCTTTATAGACGCTTTCCGAACAGGGAAACAAGTAATTTTAACAAAGGCGGCTGGGTTAGGAAAACCCCATCTGTTCAGAGCAGCAATTCTCAATGTGGTCGTAGAGTACCGACAACTCACCAAATTCTCTAATCATCCATGAGATCAAAAGAGATTTTGCCGCGGATTGACGCGGATAAAACGCGGATTTTATGGATAACGAGCGTTTCAGGTGCCGGTATGCTGTTGAGTGGCAGTCCGAACTCTGTCGCATCAGGCTTCGTGCATTGAATTCCAAGCAGAAATCCGTGGGTAATCCGTGTCAATCCGCGGCTATTTTTGCTTATAAATGTATATCGTTACATAGTTAGAATTGCTGTATTCAGAGGCAGTTGTCCTCTGTCCTCTGTCCTCTGTCCTCAGACTACCGAAACC
>JAUXBK010000209.1 GCA_030619405.1 Sedimenticola sp.
ACGGGTCAGGATGCCCCGCAGGAACGGGACTCGGGTCCCATCTACAGGGTCGGTAACGAAAGTTTTTGCCATCAGCTTTCCTTGCGGCGCTTAGGGCTCGCGCCAAAATAAGTTTACATTTATGGGTGTCGAGATGCATCTCTCGCAAGGCGTGAAAACGCAGGAATATAGGTATATTTCAAGTTTTTGCAACGCAGCGAGCGATGATAGATCGGCGACCAGAAATGCGAAATTATTTTGAAGCGAGCCCTAAGCTGCCGCTTCGGCGAATCAGCGGCTGTAGCGCTTGCGGAACTTGTCGACCCGACCGGCGGTGTCCATTATCTTCTGCTTGCCGGTGAAGAAGGGGTGGCAGGCGGAGCAGACTTCCACATGCAGATCCTTACACAGAGTGGAGCGGGTGGTGAATTCGTTGCCGCAGCTGCAAACCACTTTGGTTTCACAGTACTTGGGGTGGATGTCAGGTTTCATGGTCGCCTCTGAAAATATACTGTTCCCCTGCCAGCTGTCAGGCGGGTGAACCAAGCATGATAAATTAAACGGATTTCGACTGCAAGCCAAGTGGTTGGGTGGCAGCAATTCTAAATGTGGAAAAAGAATCACGACGAAGCGCACGAAGAACACGACGAACAGACCTCAACACCATGATTAGATCATGGATATATAACTTCTTGGTTTTAATAAAAATAACATATTTTAAGGCGAAAATTGGACACGCTGTAACGAGTACAGCCAGCTGCCGGAACCAACAAAAAATGGCTGGTTAATCCGCGGCTAAATGTCTATGGATCTCATGAACGGTTACTTCGAGTTATTTTGCCGGGATAAACTTGTTACTCCGCATTGGGTCTGTTATATAAAGAGGAACAGGCGAGGCTCCCCATTCTGCCTTTGCCAGGAGAAATCCAACGAATATGTCCGATAATACTATGAAGCTGACCAGTGCTGAGGGGCACTCTGTGGAACTCAATCTCCGCAAGGGCACGGTGGGGCCAGAGGTGGTGGATATCTCCTCGCTCTACCGGGAGATGGGGGTCTTTACCTACGACCCGGGCTTCGTCTCTACAGCCAGCTGTCAGAGCGCGATCACTTATATCGATGGTGGCAAGGGGGAACTCTGGTACCGGGGCTACCCGATCGAGCAGCTGGCTGAACGGGCCAGCTATCTGGAAGTCGCCTACCTGTTGCTCTACGGTGATCTGCCGCACGCCCCCCAGCTGGCGGAGTTCCAGCGCATCATCCGCTACCACACCATGATCAACGAGACGCTGAAGAACTTCTTCAACGGGTTTCATTATGATGCACACCCGATGGCGGTCATGGTAGGCGTGGTGGGGTCGTTGTCGGCTTTTTACCACGATTCACTGGATATCCACGACCCCCGCCACCGGGAGATCTCGGCCCACCGAATGATCGCCAAGATGCCGACCATCGCGGCGGCCAGCTACAAGCACAATGTAGGCGAGCCCTTCATCTATCCCCGCAACGACCTCGACTACTGTGCCAACTTCCTGAATATGATGTTTGCCACCCCCTGCGAGGAGTATACGCAGGACCCGGTGGCGGTTAAGGCGGTGAACCTGCTGTTCATCCTGCATGCGGACCACGAGCAGAATGCCAGCACCTCGACGGTCCGGCTGGCCGGGAGTTCCCAGGCCAACCCGTTTGCCTGTATCGCCTCTGGTATCGCTTCTCTCTGGGGGCCGGCACACGGGGGCGCCAATGAGGCGGTGCTGGACATGCTGCAGGAGATCGGTGATGTCTCCAATATCGACAAGTACATCGCCAGGGCGAAAGACAAGCAGGATCCGTTTCGCCTGATGGGGTTTGGCCACCGGGTCTATAAGAATCATGATCCACGTGCGACCATTATCCGCAAGATCTGCCATGAGGTGCTGAACAATATGGCCGACAACGACAGTCCGTTGTTCGAGCTTGCCTTGCGGCTGGAGGAGATGGCACTGCAGGATGAGTATTTCATCGAGCGCAAGCTCTACCCCAACGTGGATTTCTATTCCGGCATTATCTACCGAGCGCTGGGGATACCCAACAGCATGTTCACTGTGATGTTTGCCATCGCCCGTACCGTGGGGTGGGTCGCTCACTGGATGGAGATGATGGACGATCCGCAACAGCGGATCGGGCGGCCACGTCAGGTGTACACTGGCGCCGACAGGCGCGACTACATTCCGCTGGAGCACCGTTGAACCGACAGCCTCCTGGGTCTACGGTTCTGTAGTCTGGACTGATTCGATGAGCCCGAGTACACGCTCGAGCGTGGCGCCCCTGTCCGGTTGCTCACTGGTGCTCCTGAGGGGCGGGTTGGAGCGGTCTTCCTGCGGTAACACGACCAGCTCTATGGCGTGATCGCCGGCCAGGAACCGGAACAGTGGACGTCTGTTCCTCAGGCCCGAGGCATAGCTCATCTGTCGCTCCCGCTCCTCAAAGGGAATCCGCCGCTCCAGCAGACACAGGAGCACCTCTTCAGGGGTCTCCGCAAACAGGTAGAGCTGTACCGGACTCTGCCCGTCGGCGCTGCCGCTCAGTACGGGGCCCGTGAGGTGCGGGTCGAACTGTTGCAGCTGCCGCATCGCTTCCACGGCGACGCCGCGCAATCGCTTCAGGGCCTGTGGCTGGCTCTCACGCAGGAACAGCTGCTGATACTCGATCAGTGCCTGTTCGATCTCATGGTTGTCCGGAAGCCCGTGCCTCTCTCTGCAGCCGATCTGTCTGGCCGCTTTGCGTCGGGCGCTGGGA
This sequence comes from Sedimenticola sp., assembly GCA_030619405.1. GTDB lineage: Bacteria > Pseudomonadota > Gammaproteobacteria > Chromatiales > Chromatiaceae > JAUXBK01. The sequence goes on from JAUXBK010000209.1 coordinate 2,758, forward strand.
ATGTCCAGGCACTCCTGCCGTGCCAGCAGACGAGCTGCAGCCGCGGCAATCTGCCGGCGTCTATCCCCCTGTCCCGATCGGCGACGTGGCACTAGAAGGGGTCCTCTTCCGCAGCGCTGTCGGCACCATCCGATACGCTTTTTTGCTGCCGGGTGGTACGGTTGGTCTGTGGCCGCGCCTTGGGTGCATATTCTCGGCGAAACACCTCGAAGATGGCATCCTTCTCGCCTGATCCGGCCCGCTCGCCGGTGGTGGGGTTGATGCGCACCGTGATGATGCCGGGTGGCATCTTCAGCGGTATCTCTTTGACCCCTCCGAGGGCCTCTTCCATGTAGGCCATCCAGGCCGGCAGGGCCGCGCGGCCACCTACCTCGCCCCGCCCCAGGGGTTTGGCTGAATCGAAGCCGACCCAGGTGATGGCAACCAGCGACCGGTTGAAGCCGTTGAACCAGGCGTCTTTCTGGTCGTTGGTGGTCCCGGTCTTGCCCGCCAGATCCTTGCGTCCCAGGGCGCGCGCCTTGCGGGCAGTGCCTCGAGTGATCACATCCCGCATCATGGAGTTCATGAGGTAGTCGTTCTGCGGGCTGATGACCCGGGGCGCGATCGGCGGTGCGTCCGGTCGTTCACTGTCAGGCTGGATATCCGGCTCTCCCGTTTCCTCACCGCCTGTCCCGGCCTCCGGGCAGTTTTCACAGACCCGTGGAGGATTGGCCTGGTACAGGGTCTGGTGGTGGCTGTCCTCTGTGCGCAGGATGAAATAAGGTTCCACCCGGTATCCGCCATTGGCCAGGATGGCGTAACCTGCCGCCATCTGGAGGGGGGTTACGGTCGCACTTCCCAGGGCCAGGGAGAGATTGTGAGGCAGTTGATCCGGATTGAAACCGAAGCGTGCCACATGTTTCAAGGCGTGCTCTATCCCCATCGCCCGCAGCAGGCGGATGGAGACCAGGTTACGGGATTTGGTCAAGGCGTAGCGCAGCCGGGTGGGGCCGAAAAACTTACCGCTGTAGTTTTTCGGGCGCCAGGCCCTCTCCAGGCTCGGGTCGTCGAATACCACCGGGGCGTCATTGATCAGGCTGGCAGGGGTGAATCCCGCCTCCAGCGCCGCGGAATAGATGAATGCCTTGAACCCGGAGCCGGGCTGGCGTTTGGCCTGGGTTGCCCGGTTGAACTTGCTGCTGTAGAAATCATAACCGCCGACCAGGGCCACGATGCCCCCATCGTCCGGTTCCAGTGAGATCAGGGCGCCCTCCACCGCCGGCACCTGGGCCAGGCGCCAGTATGGCTCCCCCTTCTCCGGGGTCTCTTTCAATATCCGTATCAGGTCGCCCGGCTTGACGATCTCGGCAGCCTGTCTGGGTTTTCCTCCCCGGCGGTTTTCATTTATATAGGGTCGGGCCCACTCCAGGCCCTGCCAGGGGATCTCGATGTGCCCGGTCGCGGTGACGAACACATCGATGAATCTTTTCTCCACGCGGGTGACCAGGGCTGGCTCCAGGTCACCGACCGAACGGTAGCCGCTGATCAGTCGCTGCAACTGTTCGTCGTCTGTGTTGGCATCTATCTGCAGCTGTTTTTCTGGCCCCCGATAGCCGTGTCGCATGTCATAGGCCTGCAGCGCCTGGCGGACGGCACTGTTGGCCGCCTGCTGCAGTCTGCTGTCGACCGTGGTGATTACGCTGAACCCATTGGTGTAGGCCTGATCCCCGTATCGGGAAACCATCTCCGACCGGACCATCTCCGCGATATAGGGTGCTTCCACCTCGATATTGGCGGCATGCAGCCGGGCTGTAGCCGGAATCGCTATCGCCTGCCGATACTCCTCTTCTTCGATGAACCCCTGCTGGAGCATCCGACCCAGCACGTAATCGCG
>JAUXBK010000023.1 GCA_030619405.1 Sedimenticola sp.
AGATCACGTTCCACATACGCCGGAATCGGATCCCGCTGGGGATCGGCCTCCCGCTGGCGGGCAAGCCAGGTCTCGAGGTGCTCCTGGACCGCCTGGTAGGGGACCGTGCGCTCGGGGTGCCGTCGTTGGTAGAAGCCGGGGGAGGTCCTCGCAGGTTCGGGATCCCCCGGCGCAGGGCATGGTGTCGGCATCCGTGTCGGGTCCTGAACTAAGGTGATGCTGAGAGCCTGCACAGCCAGGCTCTCAGGGTCAATGATCGACAGGCGGGAATGGGACCGCGTTGTGATTTGCGAAGTCGACGGCTAGGAGCCTGTCCGAGAATAGGAACCGGCCGTTTTTTTGCTCTTGCAAAACCGGCACTTCCATCATCCATGGCGGTCGTAGGGACAATTCGCGTGCATTCGCGGCCTTTTTCTCAAACCTTCAGAACGGAGCAGCGAGCTCCCGGTGCAGCACCCGCACATTGTCCCGTCCGAACTGGGCATCCACCCGGTGCTCCAACTGCCGGAACAGGGAGGCAGCGACCCCGCTCAACTGCTTCCGCCCCTGTTCCTGAAAGCGCATTACCGTGGTGCCGTCGGCAATGCGAATGCGCACATCGAGTCGGATCTCCGGCGCTTCCGGGTGCCGGTACAACATCCGGTGCTCCCCGTACATATCGATTACCGGCTCCTGCTGGTCCCTGATCGGGCTCTGTAACAGGATGTGTTCATAGCCCAGGTCGTCCAGCATCCGGCTCACCTCGTTCAGCATGTTCTGGCGCCCCACCAGCTGCCGGGTGTCGATCTCGATAATGGGCATACTGCCGGAGCAGGCACTCAGCAGGGGCAGTGCCAGCGACAGCAGAAGCACTCCGGCCAGGCGTGATCTCAGCACCTTGCGTCCTCCGCTATCCCTTGGTAGAGGGCCGAGTAGTCATCGTCACCATGGAAGGTTACCCAGTTTTTCTCTCATGCTGAATCCCTTATTCCCAACTCCCATCTTCTGTCTTCTGTCTTCTGTCTTCTGTCTTCTGTCTTCTGTCTTCTGTCTTCTGTCTTCTGTCTTCAGACATGATACACCGGGCTTAGATCATGCACTGCCTCGACCAGAGCCGCGGCATGCTCTGGATCCACATCCGGGTGAATCCCGTGTCCCAGGTTGAAGACGTGACCGGGACCGGTACCATAGCTCTCCAGCACCCGCCCCACCCCCTCCCGGATCCGCTTGGGAGAGGCATAGAGAATGCAAGGGTCCAGATTGCCCTGCAGCGCCACCCGGTCACCCACCCGCTCGCGCGCCTCGCTGAGCTCCATGGTCCAGTCCACCCCCAGGGCATCGCAGCCGCTGTCGGCCATCTCACCCAGCCGCTGGGCGCCCCCCTTTGTGAACAGAATGACCGGCACCTTGCGCCCCTCGCGTTCCCGGGTCAGACCCGCGACGATCCGGGTCATGTAGGCGAGCGAGAACGCTCGGTAATCCGATGGTGTCAGCACACCGCCCCAGGTATCGAAGATCATCAATGCCTGGGCACCGGCGGCCACCTGCCCGTTGAGATAGGTGACAATCGCGTCCGCCACCTTACCCAGCAGCTGATGCATCAGATCAGGGCGGTCGAACATCATGCCCTTCACCCGGGCGAAGTTCTTGGTGCCGCCACCCTCCACCATATAGGTGGCCAGGGTCCAGGGGCTGCCGGAAAACCCAATCAACGGCACCCGCCCCCCTAATTCCCGGCGGATGATTCGCACCGCCCCCATCACGTAGCCGAGATCCTCTTCCGGATCGGGCACCCCCAAAGCGACGACGGCGGCTTCGTCCCGAACCGGCCACTCGAAACGGGGGCCCTCCCCCTCCGTGAAGTAGAGCCCCAGACCCATGGCATCCGGGATGGTGAGGATGTCGGAAAAAAGGATGGCTGCATCCAGGGGAAAGCGCTCCAGCGGCTGCAGGGTCACCTCGCAGGCCAGCTCCGGATTCTTGCACAGGTCGAGAAAGCTGCCTGCCCGGGCGCGGGTGGCGCGGTACTCCGGCAGGTAGCGCCCCGCCTGGCGCATCATCCAGACCGGCGTCACATCTACCGGCTGACGCAGCAGCGCCCGCAGCAGGCGGTCATTCTTGAGTGTCGTCATGCTTCAGTTCCGATTGCGAAGGCTACCTTGGCAGCTCGGTCACCCCCATCAGGTACTCGTCTACCGCTCGGGCACACTGCCGCCCCTCGCGGATCGCCCACACCACCAGGGACTGGCCCCGACGCATGTCGCCGGCGGCGAAGATGCCGTCGATAGAGGTCCGGTAGGCGGACTCCCCTTCAGTCGTCCCCTGAATATTGCCCCTCCCGTCCAGCGCCACCCCGAGCTCTTCGATCATACCCTCGTGGACCGGGTGCAGAAAACCCATGGCCAGGGTCACCAGCTCCGCCTTGAGTTCGAACTCGGAGCCTTCGACCTCTGCCATCTTCCAGTTGCCCTGGTCATCCTTGGACCACTCCACCTTTGCGCAACGGACCCTGCTCAGATGGCCGTTTCCATCGTCCAGGAATGCCTTGGTGACCACACTCCACATACGCTCGCACCCCTCTTCCTGGGAACTGGAGGTACGCATCCGGTTGGGCCAGTAGGGCCAGGTGGTCAGCTTCTTCTCTTTTTCAGGCGGGCGGGGCAAGATCTCCAGCTGGGTGACCGACACCGCACCCTGACGGTTGGAGGTACCGATACAGTCGGAGCCGGTGTCGCCACCGCCGATCACCACCACCCGTTTGCCGGCGGCGGAGATGAACTCCTCGTCCGGAACCTGGTCCCCCTGCACCCGGTGGCTGTTGCTGCGCAGGAAATCCATAGCGAAGTGGACCCCGTTCAGCTCACGCCCGGGCACCGGAAGATCCCGGGGCTGCTCGGAACCACCGGCCAACACCACGGCGTCGAACTCCTCGGCCAGCCGTTTCACCGGCAGATCGACACCGATGTGGGTGTTGGCGTGAAATACCACACCCTCGGTCTTCATCTGGGCCATGCGCCGGTCGATCACCTTCTTGTTCAGCTTGAAATCGGGAATCCCGTAGCGCAGCAACCCACCGATCCGGTTCTGCTTTTCATACATGGCCACCGAGTGACCCACCCGGGCCAGCTGTTGCGCGCAGGCCATGCCGGCCGGACCCGAGCCGACCACGGCCACCCGCTTGCCGGTTCTGTGGCGCGGAATCTGGGGCTGTATCCACCCCTCTTCCCACGCCCTTTCGACGATGCTGTACTCGATGGTCTTGATGGTGACCGGCGCGTCGTCCAGATTAAGTGTACAGGAGGCCTCGCAGGGCGCGGGGCAGACGCGCCCGGTAAACTCCGGGAAGTTGTTGGTGGAGTGCAGCAGATCGATGGCGGCGCGCCACTCCCCCCGGTAGACCATATCGTTCCAGTCCGGGATCAAATTGTCCACAGGACAGCCGTTGTGACAGTAGGGGATGCCGCAATCCATGCAGCGTGCCCCCTGCTTGCCAAGCTCCTCATCACTCAGCGGGATGACGAACTCATCGAAATGGGTTACCCGGTCAGCGGCCGGTGCATAACTCCAGTCCTCGCGCGAAAACTCCAGAAAGCCGGTCGGCTTACCCATTGCTCACCCCCTTGCAGACAGTACCGGCCTCGCCCTGTTGCTGCGCCTGCATCTCCTGCAACGCGCGGCGGTAGTCGACGGGCATAACCTTGACAAACTTCGGCAGATAGCCGCTCCAGTCATCCAGCACGCGGCGGGCAACGGCACTGCCCGTGTAGTGCAGGTGGCGCTCGATCAGCTGCCGCAGCCGCAGTGCGTCATACCGGGTCATGTCGTGGCTGACATCTACCCGCCCATGGGTCTCCAGATCCCCCCCCTGGTGATCCAGCGCCTCCAGTGCGTCATCCTCTTCCTCGATCGGCTCCAGTTCCACCATCGCCAGGTTGCAGTGCTGAGCAAAGCTCCCATCCTGATCCAGTACGTAGGCCACACCACCGGACATACCGGCGGCGAAGTTGCGGCCGGTGGAACCGAGACAGACCACCACACCGCCGGTCATATACTCACAACCGTGGTCACCCACCCCCTCGACCACCGCAACGGCACCGGAGTTACGCACGCAGAAACGCTCGCCGGCAACGCCCCGGAAATAGCATTCGCCACTGATGGCCCCATAGAGCACGGTGTTGCCGACGATGATGTTCTCCTCGGCACGGCCGATACCCGACTCCTTCGGCGGATAGATCACCAGCCGGCCCCCGGACAGCCCCTTGCCCACATAGTCGTTGCCCTCACCGGCCAGCTCGATGGTGACACCATGGGCCAGCCAGGCCCCCAGGGACTGTCCGGCGGTGCCCTGCGCCTTGATGTAGATAGTGTCATCGGGCAGGCCAGTAAGACCGTAGCGTTCCGCCACCCGTCCGGAGAGCATGGTGCCGAAGGTGCGGTTGTAGTTGTGGATGCGGGTCTCGATCTGTACCGGCTCACCACGCTCCAGCGCCGGCGCAGACTGCTCGATCAGCCGGTGGTCCATGGCCTTGTCCAGGCCGTGGTTCTGTCGCTCGGTGTTGTGGATCGCCACACCTTCACCCGCCATCGGTTTGGTCAGGATGCGGCTGAAATCCAGTCCTTCGGCCTTCCAGTGGTCGATGGCCCGACGCATATCCAGTCGGTCGGTCTGGCCGATCATCTCGTCCACCGTCCGGAAACCGAGTTTCGCCATCAGTTGGCGAACCTCTTCGGCGACGAAGAAGAAGTAGTTGACCACGTGCTCCGGCTTACCGACGAAACGCTTGCGCAGTTCCGGGTCCTGGGTCGCCACACCCACCGGACAGGTGTTGAGGTGGCATTTGCGCATCATGATGCACCCCTCGACGATCAGCGGGGCAGTGGCGAAACCAAACTCGTCCGCCCCCAGCAGGGCGCCCACCACCACGTCCCGCCCGGTGCGGACACCACCGTCCACCTGCACCGCGATACGGCCACGCAGTTGATTGAGAACCAGGGTCTGATGGGTCTCGGCCAGGCCGATCTCCCAGGGGGAGCCCGCATGTTTGATGGAAGTGAGCGGGCTGGCGCCGGTACCGCCATCGTAGCCGGAAATGGTGACGTGGTCGGCGTGGGCCTTGGAGACACCCGCTGCCACGGTCCCGACCCCCACTTCCGAGACCAGCTTGACCGAGATCCGCGCCTTCGGATTGACATTCTTCAGGTCGTGGATCAGCTGGGCCAGATCCTCGATCGAGTAGATATCATGGTGGGGCGGCGGCGAGATCAGCCCGACGCCGGGGGTGGAGTGACGCACTCGTGCAATCTGGGCGTTCACCTTGTGCCCTGGCAGCTGGCCACCCTCGCCGGGCTTGGCACCTTGAGCCATTTTGATCTGGATATCGTCGGCGTTGACCAGGTACTCCACGGTCACACCAAAACGTCCGGAGGCCACCTGTTTGATGGCCGAGCGCTTAGGGTTCATGGAACCATCGGGCAGGGGCTGGAACCGTTCCTGCTCCTCACCCCCCTCACCGGTGTTGGACTTGCCGCCGAGCCGGTTCATCGCCACTGCCAGTGTGGAATGAGCCTCGTAGGAGATGGAGCCAAATGACATGGCCCCGGTAGCGAAGCGCTTGACGATCTCCTTTGCCGGCTCCACCTCTCCCAGCGGCACCGGATCCCCCCAGTTGAAACTGAACAGTCCACGGAAGGTGAGCAGCCGCTCCTCCTGCTCGTTGATCAGCCGGGAGAACTCCTCATAGCTGGTCCAGTCGTTGCGGCGGGCTGCATGCTGAACTTTTGCGATAGCGTCCGGGGACCAGGCATGATCCTCCCCCCGCAGCCGGAAGGCATAGTCACCGCCTACATCCAGGTGGTGGCGATAGATCGGGTTATTGCCGTAAGCCTTACCGTGACAGTGCACCGCCTCCCGGGCGATCTGCTCCAGACCTGCACCCTCCACGGTGGTGGCCGTGCCGGTGAAGTACTCGTCCACGAATGGGGTGGAGAGACCCACCGCATCGAAGATCTGGGCACCACAGTAGGAGTGGTAGGTGGAGATGCCCATCTTGGACATCACCTTCTTCAGCCCCTTGCCCACTGCCTTGATATAGCGGTGCTGGGCCTCTCCGAAGGTCAGCTTCTCCGGTAACATCCGTAGCATGGAGTGGATGGTGTCGAAGGCCAGATAGGGATTGATCGCCTCGGCGCCGTAACCGGCCAGGGTGGCGAAATGATGGATCTCCAGTGCTGCACCGGTCTCCACCACCAGGCCGGAGCGGGTGCGTAACCCCTGGCGGATCAGGTGGTGATGCACGGCTGAGGTGGCCAGCAGCGCCGGGATAGCGACCAAGTCCGCATCCATACCCCGATCGGAGAGGATCAGGATATTGTAACCTTTCTCCACCGCCGCCTCCGCCCGGGCGCAGAGCGCATCCAGCGCAGACCGCATGCCGGCCGCGCCCTGCTCTACCGGGTAGCAGAGTTCCAGGGTACGGGTACGGAAGGAATCACCGATATAGTCGTCGATATAGCGGATGCGCTCCAGATCGGTATTCGAGAGCAGTGGTTGCTGCACCCCCAGCCGCATGTTGCTGCCACCATCGTCCAGCCCCAACAGGTTGGGGCGGGGCCCGATCAGGGAGACCAGGGACATAACGATCTCTTCCCGGATCGGATCGATGGGCGGGTTGGTCACCTGAGCAAAATTCTGCTTGAAATAGGTGGAGAGGTGCTTGGCCCGGCGCGACAGCACCGACGGCGGGTTGTCCGCGCCCATGGAGCCGGTACCCTCCTGCCCGGTCACCACCATCGGTGTGAGCAGAAACTTCAGATCCTCCTGAGTATAACCGAACGCCTGCTGGCTGCTCAGCAGGGTCTCTGGATCCGGGGACATGGCGCCCACGGCCTCCGGCAGGCCGCACAGGCTGATCTGGGTCTCGTCCAGCCAGGTCTGATAGGGATAGGTTGAGGCGAGCTGCGCCTTGATCTCCGCATCGTCGATGATCCGACCCTGCTCCATGTCGATCAGGAACATCTTGCCTGGCTGTAGTCGCCACTTCTTGACAATCTTCTGCTCCGGGATATCCAGCACCCCCATCTCGGAGGCCATTACCACCATGTCGTCGTCTGTAATCAGATAACGGGCCGGACGCAGGCCATTACGGTCCAGGGTGGCGCCGATCTGCTGCCCGTCGGTGAAAGCCACCGCGGCCGGACCGTCCCAGGGCTCCATCAGCGCCGCATGGTACTCGTAGAAGGCACGCCGCTTCTTGTCCATCAGCGGGTTGCCGGACCAGGCCTCCGGGATCAGCATCATCATGGCGTGGGCCAGTGAATATCCCCCCTGAACCAGCAGTTCCAGCGCATTGTCGAAGCAGGCGGAATCCGATTGTCCCTCGGGGATCAGGGGCCATACCTTCTCCAGATCGTCGCCGAGGATCTCCGAGGCCATGGAGTGCTTGCGTGCGGCCATCCAGTTGAGGTTGCCGCGCAGGGTGTTGATCTCGCCATTGTGGGCGATCATCCGGAACGGGTGTGCCAGGTCCCAGGTGGGAAAGGTGTTGGTGGAGAAGCGCTGGTGGACCAGGGCCATGGCCGAGGTGGTGCGCTCATCCAGCAGATCCTGATAGTACTCGCCCACCTGCTGTGCCAGCAGCATCCCCTTGTAAGTGACGGTGCGCGAAGACAAGGAGGAGAAATAGAAGGCCTCCCGCTCCTTGAGTTCAGACTCCCGGATCACCTTGTCGATCTGCTTGCGGATCACGAACAGCTTGCGTTCGAACGCCGCCTGGTCGGCGCAGTTGCTGCCACGCCCGATGAAGACCTGACGGATCACTGGCTCCGTGGGGATGACGCTATGGCCGAGGTCGCTGTTATTCACCGGCACGTCGCGCCAGCCGATGATGGTCTGCCCCTCTTCTTCCACGAAGCGGTCTACGATGGTCTCGGCGCCCGCCTTTGCAGCCTCGTCCCGCGGCAGAAACAGCATACCTACGGCGTAAGCTCCCGCTTCCGGCAGATCGAACGCTACCACCGCCCTGAAAAACTGATCCGGCAGATGCAGCAGGATGCCGGCGCCGTCGCCCGCCTTGGGGTCGGCCCCCACCGCTCCACGGTGGGTCAGACGTTCCAGGATAGCCAACCCCTGTTGAACGATCCGATGGCTCCGGCGGCCTTTGATGTCCACCACAAAGCCGACACCACAGGCGTCATGTTCGTTTCGGGGATCGTACAGTCCCTGCTTCGCTGGCAAATACCCTTGGCTCATTTCAAACCTCGTTCTCTCCACGACCTGACTACCACCCGGATGGTGGTGTGCAAGCCGCGCTGTCTTATTCTGGAATCATGCCCCGGTAAGAGGCTTGCTCGCCCTGGAACCGGCCATGCGATGCCCGCAGGCAGGCCGTTCGACCGAGACGGACCGCGTAGGATACTGGAGAATGAGGTAGCAGGCCAGTTTTGGGCCTAGTCAGAAGGCATAAGTCAGGGGTCAGGGGTCAGGGGTCAGGGGTCAGGGGGGGGACCCCAGCAGGTTCCGAAAGGTTCCCCGTTTTTATTCTGACTTCTGACTTCTGATCAGCTGCTGAATAGAACCCAGCGTACGGGGCCAGGCGTCACTGCGGCCCTGGCCGCCCGGAAGCCGGTGGCGCGCGGCCAGGGCCGCGGCCCGATCGGGGTAGATACCATATACTACGGAGAACCAGGGCCGGCCATCCCGCTGGGTACGGAAGTAGGCCACCTCCCCACGCAGGCCGTTCTTTTGTATGAACTGCTTCACCGCCTGCTCGCCCCGTACCCCGATCAACTGAAGCGTGTAGGCGGTCGGCTTCTGGCGCAACAGCCAGGATTCGCTCTGCACACCCGCGCCCGTCCCTGCCAATGCCCGACGGGGTGCCGGCGGGGCCGGGGTCTGCGACGTTGCCGGTGGCGGGTTTGCCTGCCGGGGGGCGGCGGCGGGCTCTGAAGTATGCGGCGCCTTCGCGGGCGCCGGGCTCCCCGCAAGAGGGACAGGGAGCGGCCGGGTCACCATCGGTGGAGGGTTCCGAGGTGCCGGTTTGTCATCCGCCACCTCCGGGGCTGCCGCTTCCGGGTTGGCATCCGGCTGGCGCCTTTCATCAGGAACCCGCTTTGATCCGGCTTCCAGCGAAGCTCCGGCGGGTGACGGCGTTGGCTTCGTCTCCACCGTAACTGCGGCTGCAAGAGCGCCATCAACAGGGGCCGAAGCCTCATCCGCCGCTGACTTTCCTCCCGGGAGTCCGGGCAGGGTCATAACCGGCTCCGGGTTTTCGGGGCGTACCCTATCCGCCTCCCCTCCACCCCGGGTATTTGTGGCGACCTGCCCTGACGACGGTTGTTCCCGCTGCAGCGGCACCACCCGCTCCCGCCCCTGCTGCGGCAGCAACAACAGCAGATCACGGTCACTCCTCTCACCTTCGAACAGGGCGTTGATACGATCCTGAAACACCAGGGTCAGGACCACCACCAGGAGCACTACACCCCCACCCAGCAGCGTCGTCCATGACAGACCGGAAGGGAGCTTCAGCTCTACTTTCTCCTCCTTGGCAGCAGGTTTCGCCTGCTTTCCCCCCAGCCGGGTTGCGGCCAGTTTCAGCGCCTCGCCCGGGAGACCCCCGCTGTCCCGGGCCACCCGCTCCAGCTGCCCGTCTCTGAACCCCTGGCCAGCCAGCCCTTTCAGCTGCACGAACTGCTGGATCATTCGCCGGGTCTGCTCCCGGTTGAGAGGCAGCAGCAGCAGCTCCTGCAGGGACCGGGTACTCACCCCCCGGGTCTGAAGCGCCCGCAGCAGATCGTCGATAGCGGGGGAGGCAAATAGTACCAGGCGAAACAGAATCCGTTCCTCGAGCCGGCCCTCATACAGTTGCAACAGGGCAGCCAGGGTATCGAGCGGGAGCAGCTGGGCATCATCGACCATCACCACCGGCAGCCACCCATCCTGCTGCAGATCTTCGAGCTTTCGGGTCAATCGATCGCTCAGCCGGGGTCCCTCGGAAGGCACCCCGAAACAGCCGGTCAGCGCACTGAAAAGCTGGTCCGGCTGCAGCATGAGATTGGCATCGATCCGGCAGGTCCGCCAGTTGGGTCCGGCCTGCTGTCCGAACTGCTCCAGCAGGAGGCTCTTCCCGACACCGTCCGGACCCTTGAGCAGCGGGATCCGGTCACTGTTCTCCACCAGGTGGTGCAGCAGGTCCAGATTCTGATTCAGCTCCGGCGTGGGATAAAAAAAACCACTGCCTTCTCCAGGCGTGGTCGCAGGACGGTGGGTGGTGTCAGCGCTGGTACTCATCGAGCATGTCGTGCAGTGCTCGGGGATCGAACGCATCGCTCACCACTGAGCGGCCCAGCCCCTTCGGGATAACCAGCCGGATCTTTCCCTCCAGCACCTTCTTGTCTACCGCCATCAGCTCCAGGAAACGCTCGCGCCCCAGTTCAGCCGGGGGAGCGACCGGCAAGCCAACCCGCCGCATCAGCGCTGTCACCCGCTCCTGCTCCCCGGCGCTCAACCAGCCCAACCTGCGGGAGAGATCCGCTGCCATGCAGATACCGGTGGCCACCGCCTCTCCGTGCAGCCACTCCCCATAACCCATACCGGTTTCGATGGCATGACCGAAGGTGTGGCCGAGGTTCAGCAGCGCGCGCCGGCCGGACTCTCTCTCGTCCGCCGCCACTACCCTGGCCTTGTCCCGGCAGGAGCGCTCCACTGCATACCCCAGGGCAGCGAGGTCACGCTTCAGCAGCCCATCCAGGTTCTGCTCCAGCCAGTCGAAGAACTCAGGATCGTCGATCAGACCATACTTGATCACCTCACCGATCCCGGCGGCCAGCTGCCGCTGGTCCAGGGTATTCAGAGTCTCCGTGTCCGCGATCACACAGCGGGGCTGATGGAAGGCCCCGATCATATTCTTTCCCAGCGGATGGTTGACACCGGTCTTGCCACCCACGGATGAGTCCACCTGGGCCAGCAGGGTGGTCGGCAACTGCAGGAAAGACACGCCTCGCTGATAGCAGGCGGCGGCAAACCCAGCCATATCACCCACCACACCGCCACCCAGCGCCAGCAGGGTACATTGACGATTGAAGCGTTGCTGCAACAGGGCGTCGAAAATCCCCTGCCACACCTCGAGGGTCTTGAATATTTCGCCGTCAGGCAGGATCACCGACTCTACCTGGAAGCCGTCGAGTGCCTCCATGACATCCTGCAGATAGAGCGGCGCCACCGTCTCATTGGTGACCACCATTATCTGGCGGCCGGGAATATGTCGCCGGTAGAGTTTGGCCTGATGACGCAGGCCAGGGCCGATATAGATGGGATAGGATCGCTCCCCCAGTTCCACCTCCAGCTTTCGGGCAGTCTGCTCAGGCATCTCAGTCACCGGCCAGTTTCCGCACGATCTCCCGTGCTACTGAAGCGGCGCTGCGATTCTCCGTGGTCACCACCAGGTCCGCCGTAGAGCGATAGAGGGGGTCCCGCTCCCCCATCAGGGTCTGCAGCCGCGCCAGCGGGTCATCGGTCTGCAGCAACGGCCGGTTCCGGTCGCGCATGGTGCGCTGATACTGTTGTTCCGGACTGCAGTAGAGATAGATAACGAACCCGCGGCTGGACAGATTGCGCCGGTTGTCCGAGTCGAGCACCGCGCCACCACCGGTTGCCAGCACCTGGCCATCCAGCCGGGTCAACTCATCGATAACCGCTTTCTCCCGCTTTCGAAAACCCTCTTCTCCCTCAAAATCAAAGATGGTCGGTATATCGACCCCGGTCCGGCGCTGGATCTCGTGATCACTGTCGGCAAAATCGAACCTGACCTGGGCTGCCACCTGCCGGCCAATGGTGCTCTTTCCAGCACCCATGGGTCCGACCAGAAAGATATTGTTTACATGCGGCATAAAAAGTGTCGGACTGGAGGATAAATTAGCGGACAATAAAAGTGTAACCCGGGACCAGCCAGCGCCCCGGGCTCCGCATTATCGCATCATACCTAGATCCTGCAAGTGATCGTGCTTACAGAGTGCAAGATCTTGAGGGGCAAGTCCCAGTATCAGCGTACCGTCAGCGCCTCTTTCAGGATTTTCGGTGTCACGAAGATCAGCAGCTCCTGCTTCTCATCTTTTTTCAGCTCCTGATTGAACAGAAAACCAACATAGGGCAGATCGCCAAAAAAGGGTACCGTCTCATTGGAACGAGTCCGGTCCTGCTCGAACACGCCGCCGAGCACCACGGTCTCGCCGTTGTCCACCAGCACAGTGGTCTCCACCGAACGGGTATCCACCGGCGGGGTACCCTGTACCGAACGGGCGAAATCGGGCCGATCCTTGTTGACTACCAGATCCATGATAACCCGGTCATCGGGGGTGATGCTCGGGGTCACTTCCAGTTTCAGCACCGCCTCTTTGAATGAGACCGAGGTGGCACCACTGGAGGTGGCTTCCTGATACGGAATCTCAACACCCTGCTTGATTACCGCCTTACTCTTGTCTGAGGTGATGACCCTCGGACTGGAGATCAGCTCACCCTGACCCTCCTGCTGCATGGCAGATAACTGCAGCTGCAACAGATAGGAACCGACTTTACCGATCAGCATATTGAAGCTGCTGGTGGCGGCCGCGGCCGGCAGGTTGACCAGCAGATTTTCAGCCCCACCGTCACTGTTCACATCGTTATTGGGCCGGTCCATGAAATCGCCAGAATTGAGGCCACCGGTTCCGTCCAGGAACCCATTGTTGCCACCACCGACCAAAACCTCGTTATCGCCGAAGGATTTGGAACGGGTAAAACCGAAACGTACTCCGATATCCTTGACAAAGCGGTCGTTGGCGATTACCACCCGGGCCTCGACCAACACCTGACGCACTGGCACATCCAGTCTCTGAACCAGGCGACGGATGTCCTCCAGCTTGGCGGCCGTGTCCCGCACCAGCAGAGTATTGGTCCGCGGGTCAACCGTGACATTGCCACGGCCCGGGGTGAGCAGTTCATTGCCCTCGCTTTTCAGTAGGCTCTGGAGATCAGTCGCCTTGGCATAGTTGACCTGGATATACTCCGAGTGCAGTGGGGCCAGATCCTCTATCTGCTTCTGAGACTCCAGTTCCAGGCGTTCCCGCGCGGCGATCTCCTCGGTGGGGGCAACCATGACGACGTTGCCCGTCTTGCGCATGGAGAGGCCGCGGGTCTTGAGGATGATATCCAGGGCCTGATCCCAGGGGACATTCTGCAGCCGCAGGGTGATGCGTCCTCGAACGGTGTCGCTGGTGACCAGGTTCAATCCGGTGAAATCCGCCAGTAGCTGCAGAATGGCCCGCACCTGGATATCCTGGAAATTGAGGGAGAGACGCTCACCGGTGAAAGTCTTGCTCTTGCGCAGCCGCTCCTCCTTCTGCTCCCGGGTCAGGGGGCGGAATTCCACGGTATAGAGATTGTTGGCCTGATAGGCCAGGTGTTCGGACTCTCCACTGGTGACGATGGAAATATGCACGTTGTTACCACGGGAAGCGACTTCGAACATCCTTACCGGCGTGGCGAAATCACCGACGTCGAATCTTCGTGCAAAACGGTCCGGCAGAGCGGTCTTCGGGATGTCCAGCACCACACGCCCCCCCTCTTCCCGTATATCCACCGTCGCCGCGGGGTCACTCAGCGTCAGCACCACCCGCCCCTCACCGGCATCTCCCCGGCGAAAGTCGATACCCTTGAGGCTGTGCTTGAAGGTTTTGCCGACCGTCGCCCTGGGAGCGGCAACCGCCCTCGCCGCTACCGGTCTGGACTTCGATGCAGGCTTGATCCTTTCTGTGCTACCGGCAATGGTGACAATCACCTCGTTGCCTCTCACCTTGATGTCACTGGCCGCCTGGGCGACCAGATTCACCACCACCCGAGTGCGCCCCCCCGCCTCGACCACCGTCACGCTGCGGGCCATGCCCACACCGACCGGCACGGTCTTGCGCATCAACCCGCTCGACATATCGAAAAAGTCCATCGCGATACGGGCCGGGTTATCGGTGGTAAAAGTCTTCGGCTCAGCCATCGGCTGGTCTGCCTTCAGGGTGATCTGAACCCGGTTACCGGGTAGGGCTGCGAAACTAATATCCCGCAGCACATTGCCGGCAGCCCAGACCGGGGCCAGAACCGTAAACATCCAGAGCAACAGCAAGCCCTGGGACAGGGCCCGCACGCCCCGGGGCCGCATCACACCATGCCCACGCAGGCTATTTCGACTGGATACAACTGGTTTATTACTCATTCTCTGCACCCCTGATCTTACTCTTTCAGCGCCAGTGAGGCCTGGCGTTCGCGATATCCGCCCCGACCGTCCGGTACGATTTCGGTCAGCTCGGCTTTACTCTCTGTAATCTGGGTAATCTGGCCATGGTTCTTCCCCATATAGTTCCCAGCCTTTACCCGATAGATGGTTTTGTCCTTGGTTCTGATCAGAGCCCACATGGTATCCGCCTGCTCCAGTGTGCCCACCATGCGCATCGAATCCAGGGCGTAGTTCTCCAACTCCTCTTTACGCCGGTCCGGTTCGGGAGAGATACCAGTGGTGCTCGACTGCTCGGTCTCTTCCTCCCCCCGGTCTGCGGGGGCGAACGGGCTGCGACGATCGTCAGGATGGTAGACGAACGTCTCTATCTGCTTGATCTCGGGCAGTGGCGCTATACGCCCCTGCTTGCGCGCCTTGACCTCTTTCACATACTGCTTCAGATCACGCATGTCCTGGTTGGCGCAGCCCGTGATGGCCACGGCCAACAGCACCATGAACGAGAGCCTGAGCCTTGCTGTCGACCGCCTGATCATTTGCTCGTCTCCTCATCCAGATAGCGATAGGTCTTGGCCACCGCTTCCATCACCAGTTTGGCTTCAGCACCCTTCTTTTTTTGCGGGGAAATGATGATGTTATGAATCGTCACGATTCTGGGCAGGGATGCCAACCCGCTGATAAAGGCCCCGAACTGATGATAGTTCCCATCCACCTTTATCTTGATCGGCAACTCGGCATAGAACTCCTTACGGTTCTCACCCTGTGGGTCGAACAGCTCGAACTCCAGCCCTGATGCCAACCCGGTCTGGGAAACATCCACCAGCAGCTCTGCCACCTCGGTCTTGTCGGGAAGCTGTCGCAGCATGGTTCCGAAGGACTGCTTCATCTCTTCCAGCTGCTTCCGGTACTTCTCCAGGTTTACCGCCTTGGCCTGTTTTTTCTCGAACTGTTTGCGAAGGTTGAGCTCCGCCTTCTCCGTCTTCTCCAGTTTTTTCAACTGCTCTTCGGTATCGAAGTAGTACCACCCGACCGCAATCGCACCGCACAACAGCAGCACGATGACAGCCTTGATCGGTGCCGGCCAGACCCCGATGTTACTCAAGTCCAGGTCATTCAGTTCATGAAGGTTCACCGCTTACCCCCTTTGCTCTTCTTCCCTTTTTCCTCCCCATCCTTCTGGGCGACGGGTTTCTGTTTTGCCTTGAGCGTAAACAGACTGAGCTCGGTTCCAGCCTTGTTCTTATTGGATATCACCTGCAGATTCGGCCGCTCCAGATATTTGGATTGCTCGATGTTCCGCATATAAGAGGAGACACGGGCATTGGATTGGGCCCGACCCGAGAGTGTCAGGGTGGCGCCTTTCTGCTCCAGCTTGGCCAGATAGGCACCATCTGGAATGGTGTTGACGATCTCGTCGAACAGATGCACCACCTGCGGTCGGCTGCTCTGCAGTTCCTGAATCACGTTCATGCGGGCGATCAACTTGGCCTTGGTCTTTTCCAGCGCCTGGATCTCCTTGATCTTGATGTCCATCAGGGCAATTTCCTTCTTCAGGAATTTATTGCGCTGCTGCTGGTGCTTGATCATTCCGTCTATATAAAATTGAGTGGCAGCAGCACCCACCGCCACCAGCACGAGTGAGATGAATATTGCAATCCCGAAATCCCGCTGACGCTTTTTACGCAGATTCTCGCGCCAGGGTAATAGGTTGATGCGCGCCATCTTAGTCGAAGCTCCTTAAGGCCAGTCCACACGCGATCATCAGTGCTGGAGCATCATTGCTCAGACTCTGCAGCTTCACGTTGGAAGAGACCGACATATTGGCAAAGGGGTTGGCCACCATGGTGGGCGTTCCAATCTTCGCCTCGATCAACTCGTCCACACCGGCGATCGATGAGCACCCACCCGCGAGCACGATGTGGTCGACACTGCTGTAGGCACTGGAGGAAAAGAAAAACTGCAGGGAGCGGCTGACCTGTTGCGCCATCGCCTCCTTGAAAGGCTCCAGGACTTCGGGCTGATAGTTGTCCGGCAAGCCTCCCTGTCGCTTTGCCATTCCTGCCTCTTCATGGGAGAGGCCGTAGCGCCGTTGAATCTCTTCGGTCAGCTGCCTTCCACCGAAATTTTGTTCCCGGGTGTAGATAATCTTGCTGTTGTGGAGCACATTCAGGGTGGTGATGGTGGCGCCGATATCGGCGATGGCCACTGCCTGATCTTCACCATACTCGGGCAGCTGCTCAATGATCCGGGAGAAAGCGTTCTCCATGGCATAGGCTTCCACATCTACCACTGCGGCGGTCAACCCGGCGATCTCCAGTGCCGCCACCCGGTCATCCACATTTTCACTTCGGGACGCCGCCAACAGTACATCCACCATCTCCGGATTCTTCTCAGACACCCCCAGCACCTCGAAGTCAATATTGACCTCTTCCAGGGGATAGGGAATGTACTGGTCCGCCTCCAGCTGGATCTGGCTTTCCATCTCCTGATTGGAGAGCGAGGCCGGCATAGTAATCACTTTGGTGATCACCGCAGAACCCGAGACGGCCACGGCGGCTTGTCTGGCCCGGGTGCCCGAACGTTCGATGACCTTTCTGATGGATTGTCCCACCGCATCAACATCAGCGATATTTTTCTCCACCATGGTGTTTGCCGGTAACGGCTCTACCGCGTAGGATTCCACCCGGTAACGACTACCGGTCTGTCCGCTGGATTTGGTCAGTTCCAGCAGCTTTACCGCCGTGGAGCTGATATCCAAGCCTAGCATCGCCTGCTTCTTGGAGCGAAAAAGGAACATCTTACTTCCTTTCGTAGTAAATAAATTAAGGTTGCTTTAGCGTGGGGAGAAGTTAAGGAGCTGCCTCTATTTTTCCCTTCAACTGTATAGCAATAAATGGATTTTTTGTGAAGCGTTTTCTTCCTATCACCTGATCTATGCTTCGGGTTTGTTAGTATAGCGACTCCTGTCGCAGAAAATTTAGCTAAGGGCTTCCCAATATCGTGAACTGGCTCATGAAGTGGTCCATCAAAATCCTGAAGTTCGGCTTCTGGAGCCTTCTGGTGGGTGCAGTGGCCGGTGCCATCGCCCTGGCAGCCACTTATTTTTACCTGGAACCGGATCTGCCCGACACGGACAGCCTCAGGAACGTGGCACTTCAGGTTCCCCTGCGCGTCTATTCGAAAGAACGGAAGCTGATCGCGGAGTACGGTGAGAAGCGGCGCATCCCCCTCTCCTACGACGAAGTGCCGGAGCGCATGGTGCAGGCGTTTCTGGCGGCAGAGGACAATCGCTTCTTCGAACACCCGGGGGTCGATTATCAGGGGCTGCTGCGGGCGGCCGTGCAGCTGCTGATGACCGGCGAGAAACGACAGGGTGGCAGTACCATCACTATGCAGGTGGCCAGAAACTTCTTTCTCAGCCGCAAAAAGACTTATACCCGTAAGCTGAACGAAATACTGCTCGCCCTGAAGATCGAGCGGGACCTCAACAAACAGGAGATCCTCGAGCTCTATCTGAACAAGATCTATCTGGGCCACAGGGCCTATGGCGTCGGTGCCGCCGCTCAGGTCTACTACGGTACCAGTGTGGA
>JAUXBK010000011.1 GCA_030619405.1 Sedimenticola sp.
CAGGGTGTCGGGTTACGGCGCGCTCATATGTATGTGATAACCTGAAATATCAGTGAGATGCGCGCCTAACCCAACCTACATTATGTTCGTAGGGACTTAGCGTTTGCTGTACTAGGAAAAGACTAAAAACCAGTGGGGCTGGAACATGATCTTCATTTTCTTTCGATTTTCCTGGTTCCCACGCTTGCGTGGAAAGATCTTTTTCTTTTCCTAGTACCTAGGATCTAGTACCTGGTGTTTTTCGATACCCTCGAGGCCTGGCTCCACTGGCAGTCCACTCTCCACCCCAGCGGCATCGAACTGGGGCTGGAGCGGGTGGCACGGGTGTGGGTGCGGCTCCACCCCGGGTCCTTTCCCTGCCCGGTGATCACCGTCGCGGGGACCAATGGCAAGGGCTCGAGTGTCGCCTTTCTCGAAGCCATCCTGCAGGCGGCGGGTTACCGCACGGGCAGTTACACTTCCCCCCATCTGGAGCGCTACAACGAGCGCATCCGACTGCAGGGCGAACCGGTTCCGAACCGGCGTATCTGCCGGGCGTTCGAACAGGTGGAGCGGGTCAGGGGGGACAGTTCCCTGACCTATTTCGAGTTTGGCACCCTGGCAGCACTGGAGATCTTTGCCGAAGCGCGGCCGGAGGTGGTGATCCTGGAAGTGGGTCTTGGCGGGCGGCTGGATGCGGTCAATATCATCGACCCGGATGTGGCCTTGATCACCACCGTGGATATAGACCACACGGAGTGGCTGGGGGAGGAGAGGGAGCCCATCGGCAGGGAAAAAGCAGGGATCATGCGTCAGGGTCGGCCTGTGGTGTATGGGGGGGGGGACCCACCGGAATCGCTGCTGCAGACCGCGCAGGAGCTGGGAGCCTCGTTGTATGTCGCGGGCCGGTCGTACCACTGGCGGCGCATTGGAGAGAGCTGGGAGTGGCGCTGTGGTGAACAGATACGCCATGCCCTGCCGATCCCGCACCTGCGGGGCGGGTTTCAGCTGGGTAATGCGGCCGCCGCGTTGATGGTTTTGTCACTGCTGCGGCGGCTGCTGCCGGTGGACCAGCAGGCGGTTCGTACCGGTCTCCAGCAAGCCCGGCTGGAGGGGCGTTTTCAGGTGGTTCCCGGGAACCCGATGATCATCCTCGACGTGGCGCACAACCCCCAGGCTGCCAGGGTGCTGGCGGCGAACCTGGGCGAGATGCCCGGATCGGGCAGAACACTTGCAGTTTTCGGCATGCTCGCCGATAAAGCGGTCGAGGCTGTGGTCGATATCGTCTCCCCCCGGATCGACCATTGGTACGTTGCCGGTCTGCAGGATGTACGAGGGGTGTCGGGGGCAGCACTGGCCCGGCGTCTCGGCAGCACCGGGATCGACCAGGGTCGGATCGACGTCTGCCAGGGTCCGGAAACGGCCATGACCGCCGCACGTCAGGCAGCAGTGGCAATGGACCGGGTGCTGGTGTTCGGCTCTTTCGTTATCGTGGGTGCCGTTCTCCGGCTGCTTCGGGGGCAGCACCTGATATAATGCAACCTGGTTCATTTCGGTAGGGGATCGATCCGTTGGATGAGGGCTTGAAGAAACGGCTGATCGGGGCGACCGTACTGGTGTCGTTGGTGGTGATATTCATCCCCATGCTGCTCGATAACAGTGGCGAGCGGGAGCCGGGAATAGAGATCAGCAACATTCCACCGCGCCCGGACCGTCCCTTTACCCAGGAGATCTTGCCGGACGAGGGTCAGCCCCTGTCGACGCCTCCAACCATCGTTCGGCTGCAGCCACTGGAAAGGGAGGTACTCCCCCCGGTCAAGCCCAAATACAAGGTGGAACCGGTACCGGCGGCAAAGCCCGCTGCTGCGCCTCGGAAGAAACGGCAGTCCAGTCCAGAGCCGAAGCCCGCCACCAGAGCGAAATCAGCGCCCAAGCCGACACCAAAGTCTGCACCGCCGACGAAGAGAACAACGGCGAAGGTGCCGCCCGTCAGGGTAAAAGAGCGCGGGAGCACTCCTTCCCGACGAGGCCCCATCTCTTCCTGGGTGATCCAGATGGGCAGTTTCTCCAGTCGTGCTAATGCCGATAAGCTGGTCAAACAGCTTCGGATGAAATCCTTCTCCGCTTTCGTGGCTCAGGCTTCGGTCAAAGGTAAACTGGTGTACCGGGTGCGGGTGGGCCCGGAAGTGGATCGTGGGCAGGTGGAAAAGACCCTTGCCCGGTTGAACCGGGCGATGAAGTCTCTGGGTGTCCGCGGAAACATCCGACCGTATCCATAGTCAGAAGACAGAAGTCAGAAGAGAGAAGATAGGGCTGTGCGCTTTCACGCTCTGACTCCTAACTTCTGCAATACTGAATACTTGCATAGTTATCGTTGTTTTTTTGATATCATGTATTTTTACGGCTCAAGGTCCGGTCACTGCTGGAGTGTCGGTACAGCTGAATGAACTGGGTCGATTACGTCATTATCGGTATCATTTCCCTGTCAGCGCTGATCAGCCTGATGCGGGGCTTCGTGCGCGAGGCGCTCTCACTGGTGGTCTGGGTGGCTGCCTTCTGGATCGCGTGGAGCTTCTTTCGCGAACTGGCGCTCCAGCTCGATGTGATCAGTGTCCCGTCGGTTCGGCTCGGTGTCTCCTTTGCGATTCTGTTCGTGACCAGTCTGCTGCTGGGCGCACTGGTCAATTTTCTCGTCGGTCAGCTGGTGGAAAAGACCGGGCTGAGCGGTACCGATCGCCTGATCGGCGTGGTCTTCGGTGCCGCCCGTGGTGCGCTGCTGGTGGCAGTCCTGGTTTTGTTGGCGGGATTGACCCCTTTCCCCAATGATCCCTGGTGGCAGGAGTCACAGCTGATTCCTTTTTTTCAGGAGCTGGCGGTCTGGTTGAAATCGCTCCTGCCGGCGGATATCGGCCAGGCATTCAAATTCACGTGAGGGAGCCTTGCCAAGATGTGCCAGTCGCCCGCCGGTTTTGGGGAGGCGGGCGCAACTGCATGGACGCATTTTCAGTGCTCTGAGTGCAACAGTATCACCGGAACGAAGTACTACCTGCAGGATCTAGGTACTAATCTGGAGAGCTTGGTAATGTGTGGTATCGTCGGAATCTTCGGGCAGGGCTCGGTAAATCAGGCCATATACGACGCGCTGCTGGTACTTCAGCATCGCGGGCAGGATGCGGCGGGTATCGTTACCCAGGACGGGCAGCGTCTCCATCTGCGCAAGGGCAATGGTCTGGTGAAGGATGTGTTCCGTACCCGGCACATGATCGATCTGCGGGGTAACAGCGGCATCGGTCATGTGCGTTACCCGACCGCTGGTTGCTCCTCGTCGGCGGAGGCGCAGCCTTTCTACGTCAACTCCCCCTATGGAATCACCCTGGCTCATAACGGAAACCTGACCAATGCCGAGGAGCTGAAGCAGGATCTCTATCGGGAGGATCTGCGCCATATCAACACCTCCTCTGATTCGGAGATCCTGCTCAACATCTTCGCTCATGAACTGCAGGTATTGGGCAAGATGCGGATCGATGCCCAGGATGTGTTCAAGGCGGTGGCGGCAGTACATCGACGCTGCCGCGGCGGCTATGCCGCGGTGGCCATGATCACTGGCTACGGGTTGGTGGGGTTCCGAGACCCCTACGGTATTCGTCCCATCGTCTTCGGCAAGCGCGATACCCCCCAGGGTATCGAGTACATGATCGCCTCGGAAAGCGTGGCGCTGGATGTTCAGGGGTTCGAGTTGTTGCGGGATATCGAGCCGGGTGAGGCGGTGTTTGTCGACATGCAGGGGAAGCTGCACAATTACCAGTGCGCCGCCAATCCGGTTCATTCTCCCTGCATCTTCGAGTACGTCTACATGGCCCGCCCGGACTCCATCATCGATGATATCTTCGTGCATAAGGCCCGCTCCCGGATGGGGGAACGCCTGGCGAACAAGATCCGCCGGGTCTGGCCCGGGCATGACATCGATGTGGTGGTACCGATCCCGGATACCAGTCGTACCGCTGCGCTGGAACTGGCCAACTGCCTGGGTTTGAAGTATGCAGAAGGGTTCATCAAGAACCGTTATATCGGTCGCACCTTCATCATGCCGGGCCAGCAGGTGCGTAAGAAGTCGGTGCGCCAGAAGCTCAATGCCATCGAAAGCGAGTTTCGCGGCCGGAACGTACTGCTGGTGGATGATTCCATCGTGCGTGGCACAACTTCCCAGCAGATTGTTCAAATGGCCAGGGACGCAGGTGCCCGCAGGGTCTATTTCGCATCCGCAGCACCGCCGGTACGCTATCCTAACGTCTACGGCATCGATATGCCTGCAGCCTCTGAACTGGTGGCCCACGGGAAGACGGAACAGGAGGTGCAGGAGTACATCGGGGCCGACCGGCTGATCTATCAGGATCTCGAAGATCTGATCGAGGCGGTGAAGAAGTGGGGCAGATCCCGAATCGAACGCTTCGACACTTCGGTTTTCAACGGTGAGTACGTCACCGGTGATGTCAGCCACCAGTACCTGGAGCAACTGCAGCTGCTGCGCAGCGATTCGGCAAAGAAGAGTGACGAAACCAGTGATCCCTCGGTCATCGGCCTGCATAACAACGCCTGACCGTACGGTTTTGGTCGACAAATACAAATATCCGCATGCGTTCAAGAACAAAAAAGTGGTTGAGTATGAATCAGGATGAATCAGGGTGGGGGCTGGCGACCCGGGCCATTCGGGTGGGGCATCGACGTACCGCTGAGGGTGAGCACGCGGAGCCCATCTTTCCGACCTCGAGTTTCGTCTTTGGCAGTGCTGCCGAGGCGGCTGCCCGTTTCAGCGGCGATGAGCCGGGCAACATCTACTCCCGCTTCACCAACCCCACGGTGCGTACTTTCGAGCAGCGGCTGGCGTCAATGGAGGGGGGCGAAGCCTGTGTGGGCACCGCCTCGGGCATGGCAGCCATACTCGCCGCCTGCATGGGGCTGCTGCAGGCAGGGGATCACATCGTCTCTTCGCGCAGCATATTCGGCACCACCACCGTCCTGTTCACCAAATATCTGGCGCGCTTCGGTATCGATACCAGCTTTGTCTCCATGACGGTGCCAGGGGAGTGGGAGCGTGCGCTCCGACCACAGACCCGCCTGCTGTTTCTGGAGACCCCTTCCAACCCATTGACGGAGGTGGCAGACATCCGCGCTATGGCGGAGTTGGCCCACCGCAACGACTGCCTGCTGGTGGTGGACAACTGTTTCTGTACCCCGGCCCTGCAGCGTCCGCTGGAGTTGGGGGCCGACCTGGTAGTGCACTCCGCCACCAAGTATCTGGACGGGCAGGGGCGCTGTGTCGGCGGAGCGGTGGTGGGTGACGCGAAGCGGGTGGGGGAGGATGTGTTTGGTGTACTGCGCACGGCCGGGCCGACCATGAGCCCATTCAATGCCTGGGTGTTTCTCAAGGGGCTGGAGACACTCAAGCTGCGGATGACGGCCCATTCGGAGAGCGCCCTGCACCTTGCCCGCTGGCTGCAGCAGCAGCCCGCAGTGGAGCGGGTGTTCCACCCGGGGCTGGAGAGCCACCCTCAGCATGAGCTGGCAATGCGTCAGCAGCGGCTGGGCGGAGGACTCCTCTCATTCCAGGTGCAGGGGGGCAGGGATGCAGCGTGGAAGCTGATCGACACCACCCGTCTGCTCTCCATCACCGCCAATCTGGGCGATGCCAAGTCCACCATCACGCACCCGGCGACTACCACCCATGGCCGGCTGTCGGATCAGGAGAGGGCGGCCAGTGGTATCACCAGCGGGCTGATCCGCATCGCAGTCGGCCTGGAGGATCTGGAGGATATTCAGAGGGATCTGGAGGCCGGGTTGGGCCGTGTTTGAGCATGGATGCAGATACCTTGAAGCAGAGGTGGGACCAGCGGCATGCAGAGGCGGTCGACCTGGGCCAGGTGGCCGGGGTGCTGGCGGAGAACCTGCATCTACTGCCGGCCACCGGTGAGGCGCTGGATCTCGCCTGTGGCCGCGGGGCCAGTGCTCTGCAGCTGGCCCGGGCAGGTCTGAGGGTGACTGCCTGGGATCTGTCGAGCGTGGCGATCGGGCGGCTTTCCCGTGGCGCACAGGAACAGGGGGTGCCGGTCGTTGCCGAGGTACGGGACGTGATCGCCAATCCTCCCCCTGCAGACCGTTTCGACATCATCCTGGTCAGCTATTTCCTGGAGCGGTCGCTGGCGCCGGCCCTGATGGCGGCATTGCGGCCGGGTGGACTGCTCTTCTATCAGACCTTCAGTCGCATTGCGGTTTCCAATGACGGCCCCTCCAACCCCACTTACCGGCTGGGTGACAATGAGCTGCTGCAGCTGTTCCGGCCGTTGAATCTGCGTTTCTACCGGGAGGAGGGGCGGCTGGGCGACACCGCCAGAGGCTGCCGGGACATCGCGATGCTGATCGGCGAGAGGTAAACACGATGGCAGAGATCCACCCCCAGCTGAAGAGCGACTGTATCTATGTTGGCCGGTTCGAGTTGTGCCATCTGCTGTTGATGGACGATGCCAGCTACCCCTGGTGTATCCTGGTCCCGGACCGGGAGGGGATAACCGAGATCCACCAGTTGACGACGTCGGAGCGTGCGCAGTTGATGGAGGAGTCCACCCGCCTGTCACGCTGTCTGGAGTCCCTGTTCCGGCCGGACAGTCTGAACGTGGCCTCTCTGGGCAATCTGGTCCCCCAGCTGCACATCCATCATCTGGCGCGGTTTCGGCAGGACCCCGCCTGGCCCGGCCCGGTCTGGGGGCATGCCCCGGCCAAGTCCTACGCCCCCGAGGCGGCGGAAGCGGTCAGGCAGCAGTTACTCTCCTGTCTGGGGGATTCGCTGAAGAGCAGCTGACCGGCGTAATCGTTCACGGTTAACAGTTTACGGTTTTTCAACGAAAAATATAGTGCCTGAAGCATTTTCGATATCGATTCCTGAATCAGTTTTTCGCATCCGGCCCAGAAAATATATCCACCTCTCGTAACTTCTAAATCTCCCGGGGCAGCGGCAACGGGCCGACCAATGGTGGGCATAAACGGCATGCCCACCCTACGTAGGGTGGGCACGTTTTTTGTGCCCACGCTGCACCGACTTATTGAGAAATTACCACCTCTCCAGCTAACTTACTGTGTTTATTGACCGGAAACTGTAAACTGATAACCGCGAACGGTTACTGATATAGTTACTCAGAACCAATTATCCGATAATCCCGGGAGCCGTTCACCTATGTTTGGCACAATTCCGAATCTGCTGCTGTGGTTTGGTCTGTTCTGCTGGCTGGTGGGGGTGCGGGCCCAGGCGCCTCCGAAGGGGGCACCGCAGGAGCCTGCGGTCACGCCTTCGGTGATCGAGCTGCCGATGCGTATCCCGCTTACCCCCCTGTTCGTCAAAGTGGAACAGATGGTACCGGAGCAGACCGGCAACTGGAGGGTGTGGAGAAAGTGGCACGGGATCAAGACCCAGTATCAGGCCTGGCGCGGAAAGCTCTCCTTTCGAGTCGAGGGGGATGCCCTGCTGATGCAGGCCCATGTCCGCTACTGGGTCAGGGCCCGGGCAACCCTGCTCAATACGGTGGAGATCAACGGTAGCTGCGGTGTTGGCAGAGAGGCGCCGCGCCAGGCCGTCATCGGCGTCCTGGTAAGGTTGCACTGGCTGCCTGACTGGTCGCTCCGCCCGGATTTCAAGGTGCTGCCAACCCGCTTTCTGGATCGTTGTGAGATGACGGCGGCGGGTGTGGATGTCACACCTCTGATCGAGGATGGGTTCAGGCAGCAGCTGAAGACTGGCCTGCGCACCGCCCTGTCGAGCCTTTCACCCCGCGTCAATGAAATCCGGGTCCGGGCAGCAAAGGTCTGGATGGCACTACAGGAGCCGATCGAACTGCAGCCCGGAAACTGGCTGCTGTTGAGACCGGCTGCGGTGGCCTTTTCGCCGTTCCAGGGACAGGGCGAAGTGATCCAGGTACGCCTTGCGCTGGCCATGTACCCGGTACTCATTGGGGGGGGACGCCCGGATGTCCGGACATTGCCCCTGCCACCACTTCAACAGTACTGGCCGGGGGCAGCCGAGGTTTATTTTCAGCTCACCATGAGAATCGACTTCAATGCCATCGGCAAGCAGATAACGGAAGCCTTGCAGGATCGGCAGATCGAGGTCGGGGATCGAGCCATCACGGTGAAATCGGTGGAGATCAAGGGGAAGCGGCAGGAGCTCAGTGCCAAGGTGCAGTTGGGCGGGGGCGCGTCCGGTACGGTACAGATGTGGGCAAACGTGGTATTTTCAGCGGAGAAACAGGGACTGCTGCTGGCAGACCTGGAGTATGTGTCGGATCACGATGACCCGAATGTCGCCATACTTTCCGATCTGTTCTACGAACGGATCCGCGGGGAGATGGAGGGTACCGCGAACCGCCTGTTGGAGCAGCAGTTGCAGCAGTGGAGGGAACTGTTGGCATCCAGGATTCACAGTCTCATAAACGGCCACCTGAAGTGGGACTTTTCCTCCCTCCGCCTGGGCTCGGTTCAGGTGCGCATGGATGAGGGGGGTATCCGGCTCGAGGGAGTTGCTGCCGGTGCCATCACCATCGAAGTGCCGGATGACGGAGCAGTCGAACTATGAAACAATCTCCGGAAGGCAGAAGGCAGAAGGCAGAAGGGAGAAGATAGAACGGGATCGCCGCAGATTCCAGGAAGTTCCCGTTTTTTTCATTTCGACCCCTGACTTCTATATTCTGACTTCTATACTTTGATTCTGTATGCTAAATTCTCAAAGATAAAATCCGCTCCCCGCACATAAAAGACTGCAAAAGCGCGGACGGGGAGTCTGATCGCAAAAAGGAGGAAGGAAGTGTCGTCTCAAAGGCCTGTTCGCCGGCATTGAACTCAGCAGTGGAAGTGGTGCCGTTCACCAGCCCCGGAGCAGATCCCCCCGGGTTGTTGCTGGAGAGGGTGCTGGTAGCAGAGCTTTTGCAGGATGGCACAGATGCTGCCATGAAAACATTCGTTGAAAAAATATCGGAAGTTCTGAGTTCGGTACACCGGAATACATCGGAAAAGGTCTCCGACAGGAGCAGGGAGACACTCCTCCAGGAGGCGCTGGAGCATGTGATCGATGGCACCGATGGTCGTGTCCGCCTGGTAAATGGGTACCGGAAGAAACTGCTGGGTGCCATCAAACGATCACTGGTCTACACCGAACAGCTGGTGAATCGCATCCCGGGTACCATCGAGATTACCCGTAACAATTTTGTCTCCAATCAGTACGTCAACGCCTTTTTTACCAATCCCCGGGAACTGAAGACAACCTTCGAACAGAGTTCGGAACTGGCGGAGTTCTTTGGTAACCGGGGCGATGGTAAGCATGACGTGGGCTGGGCCCTGCTCTGTATGCAGAAGCAGGAGAAGACGGTGTTCGGAGTGGATCTGCAGAGTGGAGAGATGAGGAGGGAGGTGCAGCAGACGGCGGTCAGCTTTTTCGATCAGCATATTTATTCGCCTGCACCGAGTGAAACAGAACTCAGAAATGAGCTGAAGAGCTGCATGTTCGAGGGCCTGATCACCAATGCGCTCGGCCATATCGTGGAGCGACGTACCAGACGCGGCCACCTGGAGACTGAAAGAGGCATTCTGCATGGCCGGCTGCGGCATGTGGATGAGGAGAGTAAACCAGTCATCCGGGAAAGACTGGACAAGGTTGGCCGCCAGCTCAATGAATTGGGTCTGACCACACCCCAGGCCTGCCTGGATGAGGTGGAAAAGGTGTTCAGCCGCCCGGAGAACTATATCCGACTGCGAAATATATCGATGAAGCTGGACAAGATGGGTATAAAGATCGAGCAGGATTCAACCCAACCCAGCAACGAGCTGGAGCTGGCAGAGGTGGAGATCGAGCGGGAAAAACCGCGGGTGGTGGTGCTGGCCCGGCTTCAGCCTGAATCCTTTCACTTTAGAGGACACTGACGGGCATGTCGGAAGAACGCACGGAGAACCAATCAGCCAATGCAGCCAGAGGAGCAGGCGGTGGCGACGTCACAGGCCTGTTGCAGACGCTGCAGCAGCTGAGCCGTCGTATCCTGTCGCTGCTGTGGGCGGGGCGGCTGGAGGACAATGGCTATCGGCAAGGTGGAGAGGATCGCAGCATCGATATCTCCGGGTTGTTGTACGAGTATATCGACCAGACCCTGGTTGAGAGCGGTGGCCAGAGCAGCGGAAGCCCTGAGTCGGAAACGGTGAAACTGAGCACCCGAGAGGACTCACCGGCAGCCGGGAGAGGAGCAGGTGGGGCACGGATCACCCCCGCCAGCGGTACTTTCCAGGAGCTGTCCAGTCACCTGAATAAGAAGCGACGTTCCAGATCGATTCAACCACAGCTTGGGGAACAGTTCCGGGAGCGTACCTGGAAACATATCCGCGAGGCCGCCAGTTACGCTCGGGAGGGGAACGGCGAGGCGGCGAGGTTACATGCAGAGCTGGCCGGCCACTCCATGGAAGAGGCTTACCGTTATATGTCGGCAGAGGAATTCGAAAAGTTCAGGCGTAAGGTGGAAATGAAGCTGCGGAAAAGAGGTGACCCTGCCTGATCACTGCTGTTTCCTGACTGCCCGCTCCCGCAGGAGGATATCTTGACCCCCCCCTCTCTCCGAGAGACGACCCCATGGATGGAGGAGGAAGAACGAAGCGACGCAGCATACCAAAACAATGCGTTATCAATGAAGGTGGCACTTCTCTCTGATCTTTCTCAGCAACTTGCGATAGGCCTTGAGCAGCTGCTTCGGTCGCCCTTCGTGCCTGCGGGTGATTTCGTGAAATCGCTCTTCGTACGCCCGGGCTTTCTTTTCTTTCTTTGGGGAGTCACAACCGGCGTGCTGTTTCAGTTTTCTGCAGTGGAGCGCCTCGATCAACTCCCGGTCGCGCCTGGCGAAGTAGATATCCTCTTCCGCCATGCCCTTTAGTTTGAGCTTTTCCACGAACTCCGTGCTTCCCATTTCATGCACCTCTAATTCAAGTATAACCGATCCGGTAGGTTTTTCGATCACCCCCAGCCCAGTTTCTCAGCCAGCCCCGAGCTGCGTTCCACCGATCGCCGGCAACCGCTGATCAGGGCCTGGGGGCTGCCGTGGATGATGATTCGCTCGATGGCGCGGGTGACGCCGGTGTAGATCAGCTCCCGGCTGACCACCGGGCTGTTTTTTTCCCAGGGGAGTACCAGCAGCACCTGTCGGAACTCTGATCCCTGGGATTTGTGAACGGTGAGTGCCCAGGCAGGAACGTGTTCCGGCAGGCTGCGCACCGGGATCTCCCGGATCTGGTCGTCGGCCAGCCTGAACCAGGCCCGCAGCCGGCTCCGGGCGTCGTGCCAGAGCAGGCCGATATCACCGTTGTAGAGCCCGGTCTCGTAGTCGTTGACGGTGACCATCACCGGTTTACCCTGTGCCTCATTACCGCGTTCTGTCAGCCCTGCGGCCACCAGTCGTTCGGCGATCATGCGGTTGACCTCTATCACTCCGAACGGGCCGTGGTGCAGGGCACACAACAGGCGCGTCTCCTCGAACAGCCGGAGTGCCTCATCGATCCGTTCGCACTTCAGATAGTGGCTGAAGCGCTCGATGGCCCAGTCGATGGCGGAACTGGCCAGGGCGCCTTCGGGACTCTCGATCCAGCCCGCCTCGCTCCCCTGCTCCCGGGCCAGCTCCAGTGCCGCCTCTCCATCCCCGGTGTTGACCAGTTTCGCCAGACGACCGATACCGCTGTCGCTGTGGAAACGGTAACTGGTGTGGAGCAGGGCGGTGGCACCCGTCACCGCCGGGGCATCCACACTCACCGGCAACAGTGTGACCGGGATGCCGCTGAGCCGGCTCAGCCGTTTCGCCTGAGCCGGGGTGTAACGGACCGGTTGGCCGTGACCGGTGATGTCCCCCAGCACGCTGCCGGCCTCCACCGAGGCCAGTTGATCACGATCCCCGAGCAGGATGATGCGGGCCCGATCAGGAAGTGCATCCAGCAGCCGCGCCATCAGTGAGAGGTCGATCATGGATGCTTCGTCAACCACCAGGCAATCCAGCACCAGGGGGTTGCCGCGGTGGTGGCGGAACCCCCGGGGGCCGAAGCCGAGCAGCCGATGAAGGGTGGTCGCCTGCTCCGGTATCGTCTCTCGTACCCGGTTGTCCGTTGCGATCCTGGTCTTGCTGGCCCGAATGGAACTGGCCAGCCGTGCAGCGGCCTTGCCAGTGGGGGCGGCCAGCCGGATGTGCATCGCCGGGTCCTGCTCCAGCAACAGCGCGAGCACCTTGATCACGGTGGTGGTCTTGCCGGTGCCCGGGCCGCCGGAGATCACCGCAAACCGGTGGCTCACCGCCAGGGCCGAGGCAAGTCGCTGCCAGTCCGGTTCCGGATCTCTGCCGGCGGCGGGGAACAGCCGCTCCAGTCCCGCTTCGAGTCGCTCTTCCGATAGCTCACCGGCCGTTTCGAGGCGTTTCAGGATTCCCCGCTGCAGCTGTCGTTCGAAGTGCCAGAAACGGCCCAGGTAGAGACGCGTCCCATCGAGGATCAGGGGGGCGATATCACCGGGTCGGCCCACTGCCTGCTCCTGCTGCAGGGTAGTGATCCACCGGTCGAGAGGAGGGGCTGCGGGGATCTTCAGCCGGCTCTCCAGTCCGGTATCGAACATCGGCTTCCCGGCCAGCAGACGCAGGTCGATGCAGACATTCCCCTGCTGGTTGTGCTGACTGACCAGCGCGGCGCTGAGGGTCAGCGGCGCTCCCGGCTCCTTTCCGTATCTATCGGCGATGAAACGGGAGAAGAAGTAGCTCAGGGGGGAGAGATCGCCGCTCTCCAGCAGAGCTTTCAGTAGTTCGGTCATGCGTCGACCCCCGCGGCAAGGACCTGCTGGTCCAGGGTCTCCACCAGCTGCTGCTCCGGTCGTTCGAAAAAGATGCCGTAGCGGGGGCCGCTGGCCTGTCGCATACCGCGCAGGAACAGGTAGTAGGCACCGCCGAAGTGGAGATCGTAACGGTAACCCTCCAGCCGCTGTCCCAGATAGCGATGCAGGGCCAGGGTATAGAGCAGGTACTGGAGGTCGTAACGGCGGTCCAGTACCGCCTGCCGCAGCCGTTCCGGCAGGTACGCCTGCAGGGTGCCGCCCAGGCGATTGCTCTTGTAGTCTGCCAGATAGAAGCGCCCCTCATGCTCGAACACCAGGTCGATGATACCGGTGATCATGCCCCGGAAATCGTCTACCTCCAACCTTGCCAGGGGGAAGCCCGCCGCCGTCTCCAGCGTTTTGTTCAAGCGGCTGATATCGACCCGCTGGACGGAGAAATCGAACTCCAGTTCGCTCAGCCTCTGCCGTCTGCCGATTCGCTCGAGGCATAATCCCTGGTTGTCCAGGGTGGTGGTGACTATCTCCTGTATCCAGGAGACGATCGTCTCCTGGTGGTGTTCGGGGTCCAGACCGAAACGGGGGGCCAGCTGCCGGGTCAGCTCCAGGGACTGGGCCGCCAGATCGCCCTGGAAATCGAGCTGTTCCAGCAGCAGGTGCAGAAACGAACCCACATGGCTGCCGGCCGGAAATGCGAGGATCGGGTCACTGCCGGTGTTGGGCCCGCCAATGGAGAGTGGCTGATGAATGTCACGGGTGAGGCCGCTGAAGCTGGCGATGTGCCAGTCGCTGGCAACGCTGCCCTGGAACCTTGCGGGCAGTATGGGTTCAACGGGCTCGATCGGGGCGTTTCCGGCGGCGGCCTCATCGACATCGGGAAGCTCCCGCAGTTCGATCGTGCCCCCGGATGCCTCCACCAGTCGCCGCAGGTCTGCCGCCATATCCCGGGTCTGGTGAAAGGCCGACGGGAAGGCCTGTTCCAGCTCGTCCGGGCTCTGTGCCGGGTGCAGCAGATAGCCCAGTGCCGTGGCCCCGGAGCTGCAGGGGTTGCGGCCCCCCTTGTTGACCTCACCCCAGGCGAGGTAGACCTTTGCCCGGGCACGGGTCAGGGCGACGTAGGCCAGCCGGAGATCCTCCGCCAGCCGCTCTTTCTCCGCCAGGAACAGGTGCGGCGAGTCGCCGTCTTCGATCAGCTCCAGGAAGGCACGCTGCTCCTGATCGTGAAAATTAACCAGTCTTCCCGCGTATTCCAGCGCCCGGCAGCCCCACAGGTAAGGCAGAAAGACGATGGGGTACTCCAGCCCCTTGCTGGCGTGGATAGTGACGATCTTGACCAACTCCTCGTCGCTCTCCAGGCGCAACTCTGCCTCTTCCCCGGCATCGGAGAGCTGCTGCTGCCGGTACCAGCTCAGCAGGGCATCCAGGCCGGGGTGGGCCTTCGATGCCTGCTGCAGCAGCTCGGCCAGGTGCAGCAGATTGGTCAGGCTGCGTTCGGGCAGCTCCCAGGTGGCAAGTTGCAGCCCGATCCCCAGCTGCTGCAGCATCGCCTGGAACATGGGCATGAACCCCTTGCGCTGCCACAGCCGGTTCAGCGCTCGCAGCCCTTCGACCCAGGTCAGCCAGCGCTCCTCCTGAAACAGGGTGTCCGCCATCTCCTGATAGCTCAGCCCCAGCAGGCTGCTGCTCAGGGCGTTGCGCAGGAAAGCGCGGTCGTCACACTGGATGATTGCCTGCAGCAGCAGCTCCAGCCCGTGCGCCTCATCGCTGTCGAATACCTTGTCCCGGGCCACGGTGACCGCGTCGATACCCTGCTTCTGCAGGGCTGTGCGCACACTGGCACCTTCGAAGCTGGTGCGTACCAGCACCGCGATATCCCCGGGTCTGACCGGCCGGCCACCCAGTCTGACCTGCCCCCCGGCGCCTTCACCAACGAGTCGGGCGATCTCTGCGGCGGTGGCCCGAGCCAGGGCTTTCGATACCTCGCCCTTGTTCCGGGGTCTGCCATCGTCCCCCAGCGGAATCTGCCAGAGGGTCAGGGACGCCAGCGGTTCGCCATCCCGTAACAGCAGGTTGTGGGGTGCGCCTCTCGCCGCTTCGGTAGCCGCCTTCACCGGTTCATAGTCGATCGCCTGCTCGAAGATGAAGGGGGCAGGGCGGTGGCTGAAGATAGTATTGACCGCGGTGACCATCGGCGGGGTCGAACGCCAGTTGGTGTCCAGGGTATAGCGCTCTTCTCCCGCATCGTGTTTGGCGTCCATGAAACTGAAGATGTCCCCGCCGCGAAAGCTGTAGATCGCCTGCTTGGGGTCGCCGATCATGATCAGGGCGGTCTGCGGTTGGTCCAGGTAGAGCCGTCGGAAGATACCGTACTGCAGCTTATCGGTGTCCTGGAACTCGTCGATCATGGCGACCGGAAAGCGCTGCCGCAGGTTCTGGGCGAGTGCTTCACCCTGCCCGGTCTGCAGGGCGGCGTGCAGCCGGGTCAACAGATCCTGGAAGGAGATGGTCTGATGCTGCTGCTTGAGCTGTTCCACCCGCTGTGCGGCGTAGCCGGATGCCTCCAGCAGCGCCGCAACCTGCAACTGGCGTTGCAATGCCTGGTGGACATCGATGATCTGCTGGCACTCGATGAAGAACGGATCCTCCAGGGTGGGGTCGGTGCCCCGCTGCTTTGGTTTACTCTCCCGGATCAGTCGCTGCGCACCCAGGGAGGGAAAGCCGTCAGGCAGGGTCAGCAGGTCGTCTGATCTGAAATAACGGTCTATCTCCTGGATGAAGCGTGGCAGGTTCTCCCGGTGCCAAGGCAGTTTTTTCGATCGGCTGAGGGCCGGGGATTGGCGCAGGGTGTCGGTGATCTCCTGCTGGCGTTCACACCAGACCCCGGCCAGTTGGTGGAGACGCTCCGCGCTGTCCCGCCAGCGCTGAAGCAGCTCCTCGAGGGTGTCATGGGGGACAGGGAGCACTGTTTTGCCGAAGGCCTGGCGCAGTGGCCTCTGCAGCAGCATTAACCGTTCCAGCGAGGGAAAGACTCCGGTGACCAGTGTCGCCTCTGCCGGAGACAGGGGGTAGACCCGCTGGCGCCACCAGTCTTTCAACGCCTCATCCCACAGCAGGCTGTCGTCACTGGCCAGTTCCATCTCGAACGATTGGCCACTGTCGAAGGCATGCTCGGTCAGCACCCGCTGGCAGAAGCCATGGATGGTGTGGATGGCCGCCTCGTCCATGCTCCGTACTGCCAGTTTCAGACGGTCGATCCACAGTTGCCGCTCCCCGGTGGGGATCCGCTCCAACAGCAGGGAGAGAAAGCGGTCGCGTACCGGCCGGGGTCGCTCCAGCAGCTGCAGGGTCTGGTGCAGCCGCTCCCGGATACGCCCCCGCAGCTCTTCGGTGGCGGCGTTGGTGAAGGTGACCACCAGGATATCAGATACGCTCCGGCCGGAGAGTATATAGCGCAGATAGAGGTTGCCGATGGCGTAGGTCTTGCCGGTTCCGGCGCTCGCCTCGATCAGCTTCACCCCCTCAAGGGGCAGCGTCAGGCTCGTTTCCGGGTCGAGCGCCCGGGGCTGGCTCTGTCGGTTCACAGTGGCTCTCCCCACTGTAACGGGGCCTGATAGAAGCCGCAGGCGAGGCTGGCGAACTCGGGGTGGTCGAGAGGGTCCGCAGTCCCGCCGCGCATGGCCAGTTGAACGTAGGGGTCGTCCATCTCTCCCGGTGGCCCCCCGAACAGATTGCCCTGCCATCTGCTCCAGGCGCCGCGCCTTGCCTGCTCCGGGTCCTCCGCCGCAACTGCCCAGGCGTAGCTGGATTCCGGAAACAGCGGGAGGGGGCGATGCAACCCCTGCCAGTAGTATTCCAGGTAGCGTTGCAGCAGGGGGCGTGCCGCTGCCGCTGCCATCCTGGGGAGACGCCAGCCCTGGTCGCTGCAAATCAGCACGCTCTCTTCCCCTTCCGCCAGCAGGCCGGAGGTGCAGAGTGCCAGATGGTCCAGCCACAGCGCCAGCAGCGTCTTGCCTTTGAACCGGGATGGGGTGTAGTGAAGCAGGCCCCGGCCGGGCAGGAATCGGTCGACCTGCCCGCTCAGGCGAAAAGCCTGGTCGAGAGCGATGTCCACCAGCAGGGGCCGGGGGGTGATGCCGGCATACGCCTGCAGCCGTTCCAGCAATGGCTGGACATCCCGGGCCGACTGCTCGAAAGCGATCCTGGAGAAGACACCGTGGGGCAACAACCCTTGGGCTTGCAACAGCGCCTGCCGGGTCTCACGCCCCTGCAGCAGATCATTGGCCATGATCTGCTTGAGTTGCCATCGGGAGAGGCCGTCGAGCCCGAACGGCTCCTCATCTTCGACCACTGGCTCGTCACCCAGCCAGATCTGCAGCCGGGTGTTGAAGAAGAACTGCACCGGGTGCCGGACGAAGCGCCGCAGACGGCCGAGTTCGACCTCCCGTGACTCCTCTTCCGGGGGCGTGATCTCCCAGGCTGGCCACTGTTCCAGTGGTTTTTCGGGGCGCGGCTGACGGATGGCCTCCGCCACCTGGCACCAGTAATCGTCGAAGCTGGCGGAGTCCGGGAGATAGTTGCGTGGGCTGAACGGCTGCAGTGGGTGAACTCGGGTGATCTGCCGGCTCAGGGGGTCGCTTCCAGCAGGGAGGTCGTAGCGGTTGTCGATAAAGTCCAGCAATTCGCGCACCAGTATCGATGGCTGGCGTTCACTGTTGTCCTTCATGTCCCGCCCGATGTAGCTGATGTAGAGCGTCAGGCGGGTGCACAGCAGGGTCTCCAGTAGCAGGTAGCGGTCCTCATCCCCCTTGCGCGGGTCGCCGGGGCGCCAGTTCCCGATCATTCGGTCGAACTCCAGCGGCCGCTCACGGCGGGGGAAGGCCAGGTCGTTCATGCCAAGCAGGCAGATGACCCGGAACGGCAGGCTGCGCATCGGGCGCATTCCGCAGAATGAGACACCGCCCGAGAAGTAGCGGCCGCGAATGGCCTGACTGCCCAGTTCCCCGTTCAACCAGTGGCGCAGCAGCTCGGGGGAGAGCTGCTCCTCACCAGCCTGCTGTTGCAGGCTGTCGAGTGCATCCCGGATCTGCTGCAGTCTGCCATCGTCATCGTCCCGGTCGTCGAAGAAGTCATCCAGCAGCCGGTTGAGCAACTGCTGCCAGGCATCTGCCCGGTGGGGTCGGCCCAGCAGCAGGCGATACACCCGCAGCCGATCGAACAGCAGCCAGAACCGGCCCAGGCTCCGGGCCCTGCCTCCTTCGGCACCCGGCAACGGGGCGATGCCGTCCCAGAAATCCACCTCGCCCAGAGCATAACCTGCGAACAGCCGCTGTTCCGCCTGCTTCCAGGTGTTCTCGATCAGGGGGGGGAGGCCGAACCCCTGTTTCTGCTCCCCGTCCAGGCCCCAGCGAACATTGCTCTCCGCGAGCAGCAGGCGGATATCCTCACACGCTTCCCGATCCAGACCAAAACGGGCGGTCAATTCCGGGACGTCCAGGCAGGAGAGTACCTCCGATGCGGTGAAGCGGCTGTGCGGCAGCTCCAGCAGCTGAAAGAAGATACGGATCAAGGGATGCTCGTCGGCGATAGTGACGTCCGACAGATTCCAGGGAATGAAGGGTCTGGAGCCCGCTTCATCTCTGCGGAATACCGCCTCGATGTAGGGTGCGTAGAGGCTGATCTCCGGCACCATTACCAGGACCTCTTCCGGCTTGAGTGTCGTGTTCCGGTCCAGAATGTTGAGCAGCTGGTCGTGCAATACCTGGCATTCGCGCAATGGACTGTGACAGATATGGAGCTGTAGTGAGGTGTCGGCAGTGGCCCCTTGCGGTGTCTCATCCAGCGTGAAGATATCCTGCTGGATACGCTGCAGCAGGGAGCCGGCGCCAGGCTGGCGATACTCCTCCCAGTCACTGCTGTGCAGACCGCCGCCAGCCAGCAGCAGATCCTGAAGGGCCTGCCCCTGGCGCCCCCAGGAGGCCAGCAGCTCGTTTCCCGTGTCGTGGTAGACCGACTCATCCGGTCGTTCCAGTCGCAGGCGGGAGAGCGCCCGTTTACTCTTCAGGTCTGCCCAGTACTGATCGGTGGGGCTGTGCTGGTAGAGATCGACCCGGGTGTGGGCTGCCAGCGCCTGTAACACATCGATGAACAGGGGGGGGAGGCTGGAGACGGCAAACAGGGAGATGCGCGGGGGTAGTGTACTGCCCGGTACGCCCTGGGCGAGGGCCTGCAGCAGCCGGTCGAGAACCGCCACCCGATGAGTGTGCGGGCAGTTGGCGATCAACGCACGCCACAACCGGGCCTGCCAGTCATCTGCCTCGCCCCGGCTCCAGGCCCGGATCAGCTCCGGGCGGTAGAACTGATAGCGGTCGAACAGATCCGCGATGCGGCTGGAGAGTTGCCACCGCTTGAGGTCGTCGCGTTCATCCCGCAGGTAGTTCTTCAGGGCCCGGAAGGGGGGGGATTCCAGCAGCCGGGGCAGCAGCGTGTGGATCTTCCAGCCCGCTGCGTTACGCTCCAGGGGATCCTGTTCCGGCGTCTCTTCCAGCAGACTGCCGGTGAGTCCCCAGATCCAGGAGGCGGGCAGCGGATACTCGATGTTTGCCGCGATACGGTGCTGCCGGGCCAGTTGCAGGTTGAGCCAGCGTGCCATCGCCGGCCCGGGCACGATGATCACCTCCGGTGTGAACGGTGAGTCCAGGGGTGGCTGCAGGAGCCGTTTCGCCAGCTCACTCAGCAGCGACTCGACCCGGTTCGAGCTGATCAGGTGCAGTCCCATGCTCCGAGAGTGTCCGCAGCAGGGGCCCTGAGGTCAAGCTTTCAGAGATTCAGGATGCAGAAGGAATCCGGAAAATTTGTTGGGACCTATCGAAATGGCAGGCGTAGGATCTAGGTGACAACAGATCGGAACAGGAGATCTCCATGGCCAGGTTTGCACAGGGAAAGATAGAAGTATTTGCCGGTCCCCGGGAACTGGATGCCCCGGATGACCTGGAACGGGTCATCATCGATTTCATCCGGGATGCCAGAAAGAGCCTGGATATCGCCGTGCAGGAGCTGGACAACGAGCTCATCGCCCAGGCGATACTGGATGCCGCCTTTCGGGGTGTCAGCGTGCGGATGTTCATGGAGCAGGACTATCTCAAGGCGGACAAACCACCCAAGGCGAAGCCGAAGCAGGGCGAGGCGATGGAACAGGCGCTGCACGAGGCCCAGTGGGAGGAGCGCCGACGCCCCAGGTCGACCCGGACGAACCGGGATATCCTGACTGCATTGCTGCGTTGCGGGGTGGACGTAAAGGCGGATCTGAACCCTTACATCTTCCATCAGAAGTTCATCGTCCGGGACTATCGGAACGGCAGAACCCGGGGTCGGGCGGCGCTGTTGACCGGGTCGACCAATTTCACCCGGACCGGCACCCACCGCAATCTCAACCATGCCATCGTCTTTCACGATCACCGTATCTGCCGGCCCTATGCAGAGGAGTTTCAGGAACTGATGGATGGCAGTTTCGGTGTGCTGCGGCCGCGCAGCCCGTCACATCCCCGGACGGTCAACATCAAGGGTGTTCCCGTACGTATCCTGTTTGCCCCCGACGATGCCCCGGAGCTGGAGATCGTCAAGCAGATGCTGAAGGCCAGAGAGCGCCTGGATTTCGCCATATTCACCTTTTCCGGCTCTTCCGGGATCGATGATGCGATGATCATGCTGCGCCGGGCACGAATCCTGATCCGGGGGATACTCGACAAGGGGCAGGGGGGGCAGGAGTGGGCTGCCACCGAATGGCTGCACCATGAAGGGATAGAGGTCTATCTGTCGGACCCGGTGAAGCTTCCCGGTCTCGGTAAACTGCACCACAAGCTGATGGTGATCGACGATGACATCGTCGTCGCCGGCAGCATGAACTATACGCGCCCGGCCAACGCCTACAACGACGAAAATATCTTCGTCCTCGGAAGTCCCTACGACCTGCCAAAGTCCAAGGGAGGACCGGTGGACCACGCCGAGTGCGGGGCGATCACTGCCTTCTTCCGCCGGGAGATCGACCGTATCATCAAACGGAGCACGGTTTACGGGTAGAGGGCGGCAGACTCCGGGTCAGAGGCCGCAGACCCCGGGTCAGAGACCAGGAAACAGCTTCAGGATCTCCTGGTTTGTAGTTGGCATTGAGGATGTTCCCCGCGCCGTCCGTGGTGCATGATCTACTCTTTCGCGCCGTACCGGTCTGGTTGTAACCGATGAGCGAGCTAAAGTGAAATGGACTGTTGCCGATAATCCTGCAGTGTAAGGTCATTTTGTTCAACCTGGGTCCACCGACTCAGGTTCAAGCTAAAGAGGCGTAGGCGATCTGATGTTGGCGAGAAAAATACTTCTGGTGGATGATTCGAAGTCTGCACGGTTTGCGCTCAAAAAACTTCTGCAGAAGCATGATTTTAAAGTGGAAATGGTGGATTCGGGCGAAGCAGCGCTGGATTTCCTGAAAACCGACCGGCCTGATGCCATTTTTATGGACCATCTGATGAAAGGGATGGATGGCCTCGATGCCACCACCCGGATCAAGCAGGATCCCTCCACGGCGGATATTCCGGTGGTGATGTGCACCTCCAATGACGGTGAGGAGTATATGCAGCAGGCCAGGTCCCATGGGGCCCTGGGTACGCTATTGAAGCCACCTTCCTCCAGCAGGTTGAACGAGATTCTGGCGGCGGTCAATGAGGCGATCCTTGAGTCCCATGGCGCCGCCGAAGGCGCCGGCGAGAAACCGCTGCCCCCGGCCATGACGGCGGAGGAACAAGTACACGAAACCCCGGTTGCAGAGAGGCAGATCCCCGAGGGCCTGGATGTGAACGCCGCTTGGGATCAGCTGCGGCCACGCATCGCGGCACTGGTCTCCAACGAGCTGCAGCAGTTCGAGGCGGCGTTGAACGAGAACATGAAGCAGCAGCGTGAGAAGTTTCAGGCCCTGCTCCTGTCGGCGCGGCAGCAGCAGGAGAGCGTCGCAGCCGATGCCCGGGAGGGTATGGAACAGGCCAGAAGCGAGGTGGAGCAGGGTAGCGCCGAGGCGGAAAGGCTGATCGTCGAGCGCCTGGAGGAGCAGAACCGGCACTTCTGGCGGCAGCTGAACGAGCTGAAAGAGAAGTTGGGCGCCGAAATTCTCTCCTCGGAGAAGGTTTCCGAAGAGGTGGGCAGGATTGCCCGGGAGATGGCTCAGTCAGTGGCCGCGGAAACTGCTGCTGAAGTCGCTTACAAGATCGCCCCGGTATCTGCCGAAGAGTCACTCTCTCCATTGGTCGAGGAGAAGCTGGGCTGCATCCAGGTGAAGTTGGAGCAGCTGCAGCAGGAGACCTCCAAACGGGCAGGTCTGTATGCGGCAGCAGCAGCCTTTACCGGTATCGTCGCGGCTGTCGTGGTATACCTCCTTTGAGCAGAGCCAGACAGCGTCCCAGTTCCTGATTACCTACGTTTCCAAGCTGGTTTTCAAGCAATTTTCGTCGTAAGTTGTAAATTTTTCAGGATAATTTCGTAGGGGGGAGTAAGGTGCGCGCACAGAACTTTCGTTTTGCACGATACTTATGCGCGCCGCATCCACCAATGGTCTGACCACATGCCGCAACGCCCGGGATGGTGGATGCGCTACGCTTATCCCCCCTACAGCATCCAGGCTGCCCCTTGCCTTGGAGCATAG
>JAUXBK010000231.1 GCA_030619405.1 Sedimenticola sp.
GCGCTTCTTTCCCCGCCTCTGTAACCACTGCAGCAACCCCCCGTGCATGAGTGTCTGCCCCAGCGGGGCCACCTACCA
The DNA here is from genome assembly GCA_030619405.1 of Sedimenticola sp. Taxonomy (GTDB): domain Bacteria; phylum Pseudomonadota; class Gammaproteobacteria; order Chromatiales; family Chromatiaceae; genus JAUXBK01. Next base: position 79 of record JAUXBK010000231.1, read on the forward strand.
GCTGGAGAACGGCATCGTAGAGGTGGATGAAGATCTCTGTCTGGGCTGCCGGGCCTGCGCCCTGGCCTGCCCCTATGACGCAAGATACGAGGTGACCTACGCCGACGTGAAGCAGGGCCGGGCGTTTTTCGGTGAAGAGGCCTATCGCCGCAGCCGGCCCAGTATGGACAAGTGCAATTTCTGCGCTCCGCTTGTTGCCGTTGGGCAGAAGCCCGCCTGTGTGGAGACCTGTGTCGGATCCGCGCGCCAGTTCGGCGATCTGGACAATCCGGACGACCCGGTGACCAGGATGGTGGACAGCGGTATGGCACGCCCGCTCCTGGCCCATCTGGGTACGCAACCCAATGTCTATTACATCGATGACCTGAAGAGGAGAGGCTGATGGATGTCACGACCAGTTTTTATACTCAGGACTTCTGGACCTGGTGGCTTGCGCTCTATCTCTATCTGGGCGGCCTGGGGGCGGCCACACTGACCACCACCTTTCTCACGGATATGTACATAAAACCCCATCGTGAGCTGGTGCTCTGGGGGGCCTTATCGGGCATCGCCATGCTCTCTCTTGGCTCTGCCATGCTGTTTCTTCACCTGCTCGACCACATGGCGGTGATCCATATTCTCAACCCGATGGTTTTGATCAATCAGCCCAATGCGTGGATCGCCTGGGGTACCCAGTTCATCGTCTGGATGATGGTGTGGGGGTTTCTCTACGCGCTCCCCTATATGATGGATTCGGAGTTTTTCGGCCGTATTCCCGTCGTGAGACACATCCTCGCCTGGCGTCTGGTGCAGAAGATCGGTCGCACCTGTGGCAGGCACTGCCGGCTCTGTGGCTGGCTGGCCACCATCAACGGTATCGGCACGGTCATCTATACCGGCCTGCTGCTGCAGTCTTTCCCGGCAGTGGCCTTGTGGCACAATCCCGGGGTTCCCCTGCTGTTTACCGTATCGGCCTTCTCCACGGCCATGGCCTTTCTGCTGCTGGTGCTGAATCTGGCCATCAAGAACCGCGAGGAGGACCGTCCCCTGCGCCTCTTCTACGAGCGCACGGACCTGATACTGATCGCCGTTGAACTGGTCATCCTGTTCTCCTTCTTCTTCTATCTGCAGCGAGGCTCCCAGTCAGCCGCGGTATCGGCACAGCTGTTGTGGAACGACTGGGGATGGCTGATCGGCTTCATCGGGTTCGGCTTGCTGGTGCCGTTCTTTCTGGAGCTGAAGGGGGTTATCAGGGGTTGGAACTCGCCCGCCCCGATCATGCTGGCGTCGGTGCTGGTGCTGATGGGCGGCTATCTGCTGCGGCACTACTTCATGTATGCAGGCGTTTACGCCAGGCCCTGGTGACCACCTCTTCGCAGATGCTGCAGCTGCTGGCCATGCTGCTGGGGATGCCGGAGAGGGATTCGTTGCCGACTCTGCGGGAGGTGCTCCCCGACCATGGCTGGCTGGGGCCGGCCGTCGATGAGCTGGAACAGACACCGCTGGAGCAGTGGCAGGCGGAGCATACCCGGCTGTTCATCAACGGCTACCCCAAGACCCCCTGTGCGCCATTCGAGTCGATCTATCGTCACGGGCAGATGGATGGGCCGGCCTGCGACGAGCTGAAAAGACTCTACAACCGTGCCGGGGTTTCCCCAACCGGCGATCTTCCGGCGGACTATCTGGGTACCACGCTGGCGTTCGCGGCCTGGCTGCTGGAACGGGGGACGCCGGAAGCGTGTTTACAGCTCCAGGAACTGCAGCAGAAGCATCTGGCGAGCTGGCTGCCGGAATTCAGTGAACGGCTCACCCGGGTTGCCCGCCTCCAGCTCTATCGGAGCATGGGGGAAAAGCTGCATCAATGGATACCGGTACGCCCGTGACCGGCTACCACTGGTGTTCTGTGCCCGCTGCATTGCAGGATGACGAGGCCCTGTTGACGGCCGTCGTGGAGGAGCATCGTCTGCTCTACGAGCGGTGTTTCCGGGATGATCTGGAGGTAAACCACCAGCTCCCGATTATGACGCACGCGTTTCGCCGTCTGGGCCGGTGGCGGGTGTTCCTGCTGCTCACGCCCTGGATGCTGGCACGGCTGTTCGTACCGGATGAACCACCCGATATCGAGGTGCCTGACGACTGGCGGGCGCAGACCCGGAAAGGGCTTCCCTATGCGGTAATCGGACCCACCTTCGAGCTGGATCTGTTGACCGGGAAACAGAAGGCACACCTCAACTATTCCACCAGCATCGGCCACTATCTGCTGCATCCGCTGATCCTCTCCATGGACCGCTTTCAGACGCCCGATGAGGTCTTCAGGGCCTGGAACGAGGTCATAGCGGCGCGTAATGAAAATCTTAAAAAGATGCAGAAACAGAACCCACAGCATGAAGAGATATCGCGACGTGAATTCTTCTCGGGAATGCTGAGGAGGTGACCGCCAGTGTGTTGGCTTTTCCAACCCCTTTTTTTGCCAGATTGGCAGAATTAGTTTCCTTTAAGAAACAAGTAAATGGAGGTTTGGCATCGTATCTGCCTGCCAAGTTGTCAGGCTTGGTGAGCCGGCTTGCTTCGGGAATTCTCGGTAGCTGGAAAATAACAAAAGAATATCAAGTGGATACAGAATCTTGTTTGGCGTGGCATGCCACTTGCACATTGGTTAAGGTTCTTAGTCGCAGTAATCAAATCAATTTGAGAGGGTTTATCAATGAAAGTTGTCAGAAATCTGTTCAAACTACTTCCCGTGACTCTTACTATGTTTGCCATTGCCACACCGGCAGCTGCAGGAGACGCGGCTGCTGGAAAGGCCATTTATGATGGCAAAGGTGCCTGCGGCACATGCCATGGGGCAACCGGTGCGGGTGATGGTGCCGCCGCCGCTGCACTAAACCCCAAACCCGCCAGTTTTGTCACCGCTGCCTTCCGTCTTGATACCGACGGTGACGGCCAGGCTGGCACTGACGCTGATCTTGCCAACGTGATGAAAAACGGTGGCGGGAAATACGGTGGTAACGCTGCCATGCCAGGCCGGGCGGATTTTTCTGACGCTGAAATCAGCGACCTCGTTGTGTACATTCGCTCTCTAAAGCAATGAGTGGATGTCTAACCACGGGTTAACTTGGTCCTGCAGACCTCGCCGTTTCCGTCCAAAATCGTCTCAATAAATGGACAGGATTTACAGGTTTATGTAATCCTGTTAATCCTGTCACATTTTTGGTGCCGGCGACGGGCTGTACTCGTTGCAGAGTGTCCAATTTTCGTCTGAAAATATGTTTTTTATTAAAACCAATAAATTATATATCCATTATCTATATATCCATTATCTAAATCTATGGTGTTGTTGTCTGTCCTTTAGGGTTTGCTTCAAACTAACTTCATATTTTCGAACGCCGATCCATGCCGAACAGGATGTTCAAATGCCGTGTAGCACATGGATGTGCGAGAACGGCCCCGCTTGACTACGTTTTAACAACTGGAAGCGTAACCGTTCAGTCCCCCCTCCTAAAATCCCCTCTCCCTCAGGGAGAGGGGTTCAA
>JAUXBK010000188.1 GCA_030619405.1 Sedimenticola sp.
ATAACTATCTAAATCAATAGAAGTTACGTAGGGTGCGGTGAGCTTGCGAACCGCACCGGGGGAGGCTGCCCACCCTGAGGTTGGTGCGGTTCGTTCCTCACCACACCCTACGGATCTGAGAGCTGTTTTATATTCCGGTTTTATCCTATATATTTCAGTGCGTTGACACCTTGAAAGGGCTGGGTGAGGGGTTCAAAAATGACGGGGGACGGAACGGTTACTCTCCGTGCTCATTTCAGATCGATATGGGCACCTGCTTTGAACTACTCTTGAAGTTCCAGCGTCAGCTGTCCCTCTTCCACGCGGATGGATGCCACGCCGTCGGCAAAGGATTTCCAGAACCCCGGGTCATTGCCGAACTCCTGCACCAGGTCGATGTTTTTCAACCCCCCCAGCCAGGCGTTGGGGAGGGGGACGCCCATCACCGAGACCCCCTTCAGGCGCACGCTCGGTCGGCCATCCCGATAGGCGAACTCGACGCCGGTCCGGACGCGGATGATCTTGCCGCCGACGACCGGGAAATCCTCCTCCATCGGCACCAGGATTCTGGCGCTGATCAGGTCGTCGGAGAGGTCGATAGCCACTTTGCGGGCCAGATCGGTATTCTTTGCCAGCATGGCATTGAGTTCGCGTTCGCTGAAGTGGACCTGCCGTGACGCACCCACCTCGCTGTAAGCCTCGGGTTTCAACGCCGTGCCCCTGTTGGCCGGGAGCCCGGGAGCAGGGCCGGGGGCGGGCGCGGAGAGGGGGTCGAGGCGCGCCAGTTTGGCCGATAGCACCTGTTGCTCCCTGGCATCGAGGGCCACTGGTGTGAATTCCGAGGGGAACAAGTAGTACTTCACCAGCCACAGTGTCAGCGCCACTGTGGTCAGCATGGCGACCAGCACGATCATCAGCACCTGAGGCCACCCGAATCGCTTTCCGCTGGCTGGTGGAGTTGGGGTATTGGCTTCCATGATGTCTCCTTACTCCGGTCTCTGCCGGCATGGGAAATTGGGATAGATCAAAGGTTTCCCAGTTTACCACGGCGGCGAGATCCCCGGGGCAGACTGGAATTGCGCCGGCAAATCTGACACAGTGACACTGGCACAGTGCAGAAGCGTTGGATAAAGTCCGGGAGGAACGGCATGAAAGTGGTATTGAAGGAGAGTAAGGCGCAGGAGCCCTTCAGTTTTTCCTTTGTCAGCAAGGAAGGGAAATCGGTCGTCAGGAGCGAGAATTACAAGGCCAGGAAGAGTGCCTTCAACGGCATCGAGTCGGTAAAGAAGAATTGTCAGGAAGAGGGCCGTTACGAGTTCAAGTTGGCAAAGAACGGCAAACTGTTCTTCAACGTCAAAGCGAGCAATGGCCAGGTGGTGGGTACCAGCATGATGTTCGCCAGCGAGGCGGATCGGGATGCAGCCATCGCTGAACTCAAGAAAGAGGGTCCCGTCGCTGTAGTCGAAGGATAAGGACCCTAAGTTCTGGTGTAAAAATGGGATTGTTGAAGACCTATGTACTGGTACTGATTGCCGGCTGGGTGCTCTGGTTCTGGATGGATAAGCCGGGTGTGGAACAGTCTTACCAGCCGGTGTCACCTTATGGGGCGGGCCCGGCGGCAGCCCCCTATCCGGGATATGCACCCGGTGCTGGCGCCGGGCGCAGGCCGCCTGCCCCCCCGGCGGGCCAGGGCGACGATCTGGTACAGACCTTTCAGTACAGTGTGGACCTGATCAAAGCAGGGGCCTACCGGCAGAGTTTCTACTATCTTTGGCGTCGTCAGTCGTGGGTGCTGGCGGGTGTGATCACGCTGCTCTTTGCCTTGTTGCTGCCCGGGCTCGGGAGGAGCGTCCGTCGCTGGCAGGGGGCGCGGCAGCGACAGCCATGATCTAGTACAGCAAATGCTAAGTCCCTACGAACAGAATGTAGGTTGGATTAGGTGCGCATCCCACTGATATTTCAGGTTACCACATACTTATGAGCGCACCGTAATCCGACACCCTGATACCTCGTACTTAGTATTTGCTGTACTAGGTTCAATCAGAAGTCGACCCTCAATCCGCTGCCGTAGCGCTGCTCACGCTTGATCCTGCTGTTCTGAAACTCGGCGTAGATACTGGTACGCCTGCTGAAATAGTGCTGCACCCCCAGGGCCCAGTTGGCACTGTTGCTGCCATTTTTCTCCTGATCGCTGTACATGACGCGCAGAATATTGTTCTTCAGCTTGTACTCGCCCACCAGTGACCACTCGTAGGCGTTGTCGGACACCTGTTCCCGTTCGTATTCGTACTGGGCGATGACGGTGAACCCGGAGAACCTGTATTTGGCCCCAACCCCCCACAGCTCCCGGTTTTCCGGACCACTGCCCCGATAGTCCACAAACGAGGTGCCGATGCTGACCGGCCCGTTGTTGAAATCGATCGAGGCGTTCCAGATGTCCACCCCGTCGCGGCCGAGGTTGGGCGGGTCGTCTTCAGACGCCATCACCAGCGCCAGGCGGGCGTTGAACCCGAGATACTCCGGGGTGCGGTAGAGCAGCATGTCGCCCAGCCGTGTGGGACCGAGGTATTGGTCGTTCACGCCTCCCACCTGCCAGACATCGCTTTTGTTAACGGCGATGTAGTGGGGCGTCCACTGGCGGCCGATGGAGAGGGTTCCCCAGCCGCTCTTCAGTCCGGCGTATCCCAGACGGTTTCTGAGCTGACGGCCAAGATTGACGCCATTGGCGGTATCCACCTCCCACTCCAGCTGATAGATGGCCTTGAAACCACTGCCCAGCCGTTCCGAGCCTTTCAGGCCGAACCGGGAGGTATGGCTCTGCACGTCCCAGTCATTTCCGGAGCGGCCATCCCGATTTTTGTGATCGCGGTCGGTATAGACGAGAGCGTTTCGGATTCGCCCGTATACCCTGGGTCCGGCCTCGGTTGCCAACGGGGTAAGCAGGGTAATGGTGACGGCAAGCGCCAGGGTTGCCTTAGACGGGTTGTTAGCTTTCCAGATCATTGAGTGACCAGTCATACCGGTGGTCGTCTATCTCTTCTATCGCTTTCAGTTGCTGCATCAGCCCCGGCTCGGCATAGTGTCTCAGATGTTCTATCACGCCCTGATCGGTGCCCCCAAAGTCGCTCTTGAACCACTGATAGATGCTGGATACGGTCAGCGCGCCATTCTTTACCTGGGCGCCTCTGGGATGGTTTACATAGTCATGGGCACCCTGCTCCAGCAGCTGTTTCGTATCTGGCGGAGTAAAAGCACGAGGCAGCAGGTTGGGGCAGCCGATGGAGGCGCAGTTGAGGGCGTAGTGGAGACGCGGGTCTTTCCAGATGGGACGCAGGATGCGGTGCTCGATGTCGTCCAGGCTGACTTGGCGTCCCTGGATCTCGAGCAGTTTGCTGCCCCAAGGTCCATCCGCGAACCAACCGGGTGAGATGTCGATGTCGCGGATGGAGTCCACCGGGTAGTGATCGAGGATAACCTTTACCGTGGCCGCATTGTAGAGGTTGATCCAGTAGGCCCGTTGCTGAGGCCGGGTGAGGGCGGAGACTGGAACCGCCTGCAGGGTCTCCAGGTAGAGTGCCAGCCCCTGCCGCTCTTCAGTGGAGACGGCGGCATAGTCGACCCGGTTGACTCCGTCACTGACAGTAGTCACCCGACGTTGGAGGAATGCCCCCCAGGGGCGGTGGTCCACCTCGCCGGTGGCGGTCGCGGCATGGGGCAACCAGGCCTCCCAGAGCTCTGCCCTGGGTGCAGCGAGGGCGCCCTGCAGTATGGACCAAAGGAACAGGATCGAAAAAAGCCTTGCTGTTGTCATATTGGATGGTCTGTGTTTTTCAACGGGTTTTGAAACAAAGCTGCCCTTTGAGCGGTCTGAAACAGCAGTCATGTTAACCGAGAGTCTGTAAATGAAGGAATTCCTTTTCTGTGGTGCTGCGCTGTTGGCGCTGGTTGCTGCTGTGATCGTAAACCCGGGCCGCGAGCCTGGAGCTGCAGGAAACGATCAGCTGGAAGGGATGGCAAGCGCCACCTTTGCCGGTGGCTGTTTCTGGTGCGTGGAGTCCGGCTATGAGGCGGTGCCCGGGGTGCGTGCGGCGGTTTCAGGCTATACCGGTGGCACCCTGCCGAACCCGACCTACAGTCAGGTATCGGCGGGCGGCAGTGGGCATCTGGAGGCGGTAAAGGTCTATTATGATCCGGAAGTGGTCAGCTACCAGGGGTTGCTGGAGGCGTTCTGGCGCATGATCGATCCCACGGACAGCGGCGGACAGTTTGCCGATCGGGGCAGTGAGTACCGGCCGGCGATCTTTTATCAGGATGAGGCACAGCGGGTGGCGGCTGAGAGATCACGCGCCAGCCTGGAGGCATCCGGACGTTATGATCACCCGGTGGTGGTAGAGATTCTGCCTTTGGGGAGATTCTATCTGGCAGAAGAGTATCACCAGGATTATTATCTGAAAAACCCGGTACGCTACAGGTTCTATCGCCATAATTCCGGGCGTGACCGATATCTGAAGGGGATCTGGGGGGAGGATCTGGCAGTGGATTTCAACCAATATGCCGGGAGCGGAGCTGCTCCCCGGAAACCTACGGACGAGGAACTGCGTCAGCGCCTTACACCGCTGCAGTACGAAGTGACCCAGGAGGAGGGGACTGAACCTCCGTTCGACAACAGCTACTGGAATGAGAAACGAGATGGTATCTACGTGGATACGGTCAGCGGTGAGCCGCTCTTCTCTTCCCGGGATAAGTTCGATTCAGGTACCGGCTGGCCCAGTTTCACCCGGCCCCTGGAGCCGGATCATGTGGTCGAACGCACTGACCGCAAGCTGTTTACGACCCGTACCGAGGTGCGCAGCCGCGATGGAGACTCCCACCTGGGGCATCTGTTCGACGACGGGCCTGCGCCTACCGGAATGCGCTACTGTGTCAACTCAGCCGCATTGAAATTCGTTCCGAAAGAGGAGCTGGAACAGGCGGGATACGGGGAGTTTCTTTCCCAGTTCGAAGGGTCGAAATAGACTACCTAGATCCTGCAAGTGATCGTGCTTACAGAGTGCAAGATATTGATTCGTAGGGCGAATTTGCGACCGAGTGGAATCCTTATTGTGATTTCCGAGGGAGCAAATATCGCTATACGAATCAAGAGCTTGTGCAATGTGAGTGTGAGCACTTGCAGGATCTAGGTATACGCAACCGTTCAGCCCCCCCTCCTCAAATCCCCTCTCCCTCAAGGGAGATGGGATTTAAGAAACCAGCCATTTCAATGTGCCTCATAACTATCTAAATCAATAGAAGTTTCGTAGGGTGCGGTGAGCTTGCGAACCGCACCGGGGGAGGC
>JAUXBK010000031.1 GCA_030619405.1 Sedimenticola sp.
GGTTTGCCCCCTTTGTGGAGGAGAGATGGAAATCATCTCTTTCATCACGGATACGCTTACCGTGCAAGCGATTCTCAACCCTGTTGGTGAGCCGGTAAAACCTCAGGTAGTTAAATTCAATAGCTTCTCAGCCATCCGTGGCGCGAGCCATGCACGCTGAATAAGCCCCAGCCCATACGTCCTTGTATGGGCGTCCGCCGTGCTGCGTTTGTTCACCGGACAAACGGTCACGGCTCACCCACCGGTTTGGGAGATGCTCGATCAAGAACCAGTTTTGGATACGGCCCAACCCGAACCGGAATACGACTTCGACCAGACGTTGAACGGGTAAACGTTGAACGGGTAACAGAGTCTAACCGCATCCCTAAGCCAGGAATGGGTTTGTGGGGTGTTGGGTTGCCTTGTGCCTGTGATTCGCCAGATTGCCGAAAATCTGCGTTTCTGCCCCTCCATCGCCTTGGAAGACTCGTTTTCCGGCCATTTTACCTGAACCTGTTACATTCTCCTGTTGCTTCCAGGTTTGCAGAAAACCAGGTAAGGCTCTACTTCATTGAAAAAGGGCGTTGAATTTCCTATCCTTCGTTGAATTTCCTATCCTTTTTTTGAGTGACCATGGTGATCGAGATCAGACAGTTCAATATCCCTATCCTGCTGGCGGCCCTGCTGGCAGGGTGCAGCACGGCGACCCGGGTGCCGGGGCCAGGCCACCCATCGGGGGCACCTGTCGATGCCCCAGCCGCAGAGCTACAGCCAGCGGATGACCGGGGCAGGCGTATCCGGGTGCGCGCCTATGACCCATCGACCCGGGTGGCAGTGAGGGCGGAACATGGCCAGGCGGTGAATTCACTGCTGGAGCGCTCCAGGCGGCAGGAGGCAGCGGGGGAACTGGCGGCGGCAGCAGGGACCCTGGAGCGGGCACTCCGGATCGAACCCCGGAACGCCCGGCTCTGGCATCGCCTGGCAGCCCTCCGGTACCGGCAATCCCGCTACGTTATGGCCCAGGATCTGGCGACCCGGTCCAACAGCCTGGCCGCCGATGACCGGGAACTCAAACGGGTGAACTGGCGCTTGATCGCCGCTGCCCGGCGGGCCCAGGGTGACGAAACCGGTGCACGGGAGGCGGAGCGCCGGGTGCGGGAGATATAGAAGGCAGAAGACAGAAGACGGAAGGCAGAAGGCAAAAGGCAGAATTTCGCTTAACCAACAGCCCGGCTTCAGGAAATTCAGGAAACCATTTAATTCCAACGGTGGGTTTAGGATACAATTCCTGTTCCTCAACCCCCCGGAGTGTATCGCCTGCGTGAACGTCTACGCTACAGACAAGCTGATTGAACAGGCACGGCAGCTGGCGGCCGAATACCGGCGTACCATGGGTAAACCCCTGCCTGGCATTGGCAATGAGATCGCTCTGCACGACGCAATCCGTTTGCTGGCACTGGAGCCGGCGGTTGAAGGTGCGGGTGGCTGCGATGCCACGGACCCGTCACGGGATGGCAAGCGGGTCCAGGTCAAGAGCCGTACCATCATCGATGAGAGCAAGGCGGGGCAGCGGATCGGCCAGGTCAAGGTGGATCAGCCCTGGGATTCGGTGGTGCTGGTACTCATGGATGCAGCGTACGAACCCTATGAGATCTACGAGGCGGAGCGGGATGAGCTGCTGGCCTTCATGAACGAATCCAGCAGCAGCCGTGCCCGTCGCGGCGCCCTCTCGGTGGCCCGTTTCAAGATCATCGGGCGTCTGGTCTGGACCCGCGAAGAGGGTATCGAGCCGGATGTTTGGAGTAACCAGAGCGGCTGATTACCACCCCATAATTATAGATGAGAGAGATTTCCGAGATACTCGGCCCGGATGGCCTGCTCTCCCGCTGTGTGGAAGGGTTCTCCTACCGCAGCCAGCAGCAGGAGATGGCGCAGCGGGTGGCGGATACCCTGGTGCAGGGGGGTGTGCTGATCACCGAGGCGGGTACCGGAACCGGCAAGACCTTTGCCTACCTGGTGCCGGCGCTGCTGTCGGGACGCAAGGTAATCATCTCCACCGGCACTAAAAACCTGCAGGATCAGCTGTATCACCGCGATCTGCCCCTGGTGAGAGATGCCCTGGCCCTGCCCACCAGTCTGGCCCTGCTGAAGGGGCGCTCAAACTACCTCTGTATCCACCGCATGGAAAACGCCTTGCTGGAGGGGCGGCTGGGGAGCCGGGAGATGGTGGATCAGTTGATGCAGGTGCAGCGCTGGTCTGGAACCACAGGCTCGGGCGACGTGGCCGAGCTGACGACGATACCCGAGAATGCCCGCATCTGGCCCTTGATCACCTCCACCACCGAGAACTGCCTGGGGCAGGAGTGCCCGGCCTACAGCAAGTGTCATCTGGCAGAGGCCCGCCGCCGGGCCCAGGAGGCGGACCTTGTAGTGATCAACCACCACCTGCTGTGCGCCGACTTCTCGCTCAGAGAGGAGGGGTTCGGGGAGCTGCTGCCGGCGGTGGACTGCTTCATCGTCGACGAGGCACATCAGCTGCCGGAGGTGGCCAGCAACTTTTTCGGCAGCACCGTGAGTGGCCGTCAGCTGCTGGAGCTGACACGTGACACCGAGATGGAGTATCTGAAGGAGGCAGGGGATTTTAAAGAGGTACCCGAACAGGCAAACCATCTGGTTAAGGCGGTGCGGGATTTGAGGCTGGTGTTCGGGGTGGAGATCCGGCGTGGCCCCTGGCAGGAGGTGAGTGGTGACCCACGCATCGTCTCCGCCCTGAAGAAGATGGCTGATGAGCTGAATAGCCTGGGCGTGCAGCTCGATCGGGTGCAGGGGCGGGGCAAGGGGCTGGACAGCTGCCTGGCCCGCTGCCGGCAGATAGCCGTGGAACTGGGGTTACTGCTGCAGGATGAGGTCGCGGGGGGGGGTGAGGCAAGTCGGGAGATCCGCTGGTTCGAGACTCAGCGTCAGAGTTTCCGGTTGAATCGCACCCCGCTGGAGATCTCCGAGCTGTTCCGGACCCGGATGGCGCGTTACAAGGGCAGCTGGATCTTCACCTCTGCCACCCTGGCGGTGGGGGAGAGTTTCGATCACTTCCAGACACAGCTGGGACTGGGGGAGGCGGAGACGGCGCGCTGGGAGAGCCCCTTCGACTACCCCCGTCAGGCGCTCTGGTACGTACCCCGGGGGATGCCGGCACCCGGTTCGCCGGACTACACGGCGGCGGTGCTGGAGGTGGCGGTGCCGGTACTGGAGGCGAGCCGGGGGCGGGCCTTCCTGCTATTCACCAGTCACCGCGCCCTGCGCTTGGCGGCGGAACTGCTGGAGGGACGGATCGACTACCCGATGCTGGTGCAGGGTAGTGCCCCCAAGGGTGAGTTGCTGGAGCGGTTCCGGCAGCTGGGAAATGCCGTGCTGCTCGCCACCGCCAGCTTCTGGGAGGGGGTGGACGTACGCGGCGAGGCCCTCTCCTGCGTCATCATCGACAAGCTCCCGTTCGCCTCTCCCGGGGATCCGGTGCTGCAGGCCCGTATCGATGCCCTGAGAAAGCGGGGGGGTAACCCGTTCATGGAGTTCCAGGTGCCCCAGGCCGCCATCGCCCTGAAGCAGGGGGCGGGTCGCCTGATCCGGGATGAGACCGATCGCGGGGTGCTGGTGATGTGCGATCCCCGGCTGCTGAAGCGGGGTTACGGGCACCTGTTCCTCGCCAGCATGCCGCCGATGGCGCACACCCGGGAACTGGCGGACGTCCAGCGATTTTTTGCCGTTGAACCGGATATGATAGCCGGATGAAGCTGCTTGCTATCGAAACCGCCGCCGAGGCCTGTTCCGCCGCATTGCTGATCGACGACGATATCCAGGTCCGGTTTCAGGTGGAGCCGCGCCGGCAGAGTGAACTGATCCTGCCAATGATGGAAGAGCTGTTGTCGGAGGCGGGATACACCCTCGGGCAGCTGGATGCCCTGGCCTTTGGTCGTGGTCCCGGCTCCTTTACCGGGGTGCGCATCGCTGCCGGCGTGATCCAGGGCACCGCCTTTGGCGCCGATCTGCCGGTGGTGCCGGTCTCCACCCTGGCCGCGCTGGCTCAGCGCGCCTTTCGGGAACAGGACCACAGAGCGATCCTGAGCGCCTTCGACGCGCGCATGAACGAGGTCTACTGGGGTGGGTTCAGGGTGAACGACCGAGGGCTGGTGACGCCGATTTTCGATGAGCAGGTGGCGGCGCCCGAAGCGGTAAACCGGCCCGGGGGAGATGGCTGGTACGGGGTGGGTTCCGGGTGGGGTGCCTACGCGGAGCAACTCTCTGCCCGTGTCAGCCTTGGACTGCCAGGCTACAACCCGGAACTCCTTTGCAGCGCCCACGACGTGGCGCTGCTGGCCGCAGCCGGCTACCAGGCCGGCGAGGCGGTAGCCGCCGAGCAGGCGCTGCCGGTCTACCTCCGGGACCAGGTGGCGAAGAAGCCGCGGGAGGTCAGAACGTAGGAGGCAGACGACAGAATGGAAGTTCGAAGTAACCGTTCACGCCCCCTGCCGTTTTGAACCCCTCACCCTAACCCTCGGCTTTGGCATCCTGCGTCGCTCTATCTCCTGCATCCATAGAGTCGTCTCCCTGAGGGAGAGGGGATTTGAGGAGGGGGGACTGAACGGTTACAGTTCAAATCTACTGCCCGGGATTGCGAGAGTACCTCCCATCTATCCATCTGTATGACGCTTGAGTAACAATTCGCCAGGGACACGCAGATCGCTGCGGCGGATCTCGGGTTTCAGCCGGTCGAGGATCTCGTTCAGCAGAGAGTGAGATACTTGTTCATACATGATGGTCCGCCGACTGGTCCAGCTGCCACTCTCTTATCAATGACTGATAGAACCCGGGGTCGTTTATAGTTGCTCCCCGCTGCCCGACCAGCAGGGCGCCAAATTGCTGCGCCCGCTCGATGATCAATGGTTGCGGCCACTCTCTGAGCAGACCGACGATGCAGACCGAGGCGAAAGCATCACCTGCCCCTACGGTATCTACCACCGTTGTCTCTGTTGGGGGTCTCGTTTCGAGGAGGGTTCCCGCATGGTCCAGAGAAAAGGCGCCCTTTGCACCCAGGGTTACGATGAGCCAGATCAGGTCGTGGCGCTCTATCAGGGTCACGGCTTTTTGTTCCAGGCTGCCGGGCTCCTCCACCAGGGTTTCCAATTCGACATCATTGACCTTTACCCATCGGCTCTGATCGAGCAGGTTTATTATCTGTTCTTTGGTCCACCAGGGGGATCTCAGATTGACATCCATGAATACGGGTGCCTGATATCGCTGCAACACTCTGCTGAGCGCAGCGGCCGACTCCGGTTGTCTCAGGGCCAGGCTGCCGTGGTAGATGAGTGAGGGCGCCAGCGGGGGAATGGCACCTGCGTCGATGTGATCGTAAGCCCTGTCCGCGAGGATATCGAAGCTGGGCTGCCCAGCCTGGAGAGTGACTTTTACCTCACCACTGGGGCAGACCGAGTCGAGTTGCAGCCCCGCGGTGTTCATTCCCCAATGCAGTATGGTGTCCCGGATCTCTCTCCCCATCGGGTCATTTCCCACCCGGCTGATCAACAGAGGGTCGAGGCCGAACGCCTGAAGGTGCCAGGCGACATTGAAGGGGGCGCCGCCGAGCACCCGCCGGCCGTCTTCAAAACAGTCGAACAGTACTTCGCCGAAGATCACGGGAGCGTCGTTCATCATTTGCTCAGCCTTTCGCTGACTGTATCGGCAATCGATCCGGCCAGTTCAGGGTGATAGTGCGCCACACCCTCCAGGATGCCTGCACTGTAGTTGCCATTCATGCCCAGAAAACCTCCCCGGGCCAGGTAGAGTGCCTCGGCATTACCGGCCGTCTCTGCCGCGGCTGATGCCTCCGCCGCCACCGAGGGCATGGCGTTGGCGACCAGCACCGAGGGGATCGGGCTGGCGAGGACTGGTAGATCGTTTCCGCTGTCCCCGGCGAACAGGGTATCCGCCGGGGAAACAGCGAGGGAGGCCTGCAGGAACGCTATCGCATGCAGCTTGGTCGCTCTTTTTGGCAATACGTCGAGCAGCCCGATGCCGGCGGGTTCATCCACGCTCCAGACCAGGCTGGCATCGATACCCTGCTGGCGCAGCCGGCTGGTCAGATCGTGATCGAGAGCGCGTTGATCCACTTCCAGAGGGACATAGTAACTCAGTTTGAACCGCTTCTGTCTGGCCGGCTCCTGCAGCTGCAGCGCCTCCGTATCACTGAGCAGTTCGTTCAGTTGCAGATGACTGTAGCCGCTCCAGTCGGGTTCGATCTCCTCCTGCCAGCGTGGCCACGGCTCCCAGTCGCGGTTTCGGAGATCGTAGATGGTGGTGCCCACGTCACCGATCACGAAGTCGGGACGGGGCAGCCGGTACTGGTCGATGGCATCTTCGACCAGGCCACGGTCGCGTCCGCTGACGTAGACCAAGGTGACTTCCGACTGCGCTGCGAAAGCATCGAATCGCTGGCGCGCCATGGGCGACTCGGGTTGCCGACCGTTCGGCAACAGTGTTCGATCCAGATCGGTGCAGAGCAGCAGGTGGGGGGTCTTCAATGCTCGTCACTCTCCACTGGGATACGGCAGCTGTGGAAAAAGTCGTAGTGATCCAGGGCCTCCAGGATACCGTCCGCCCCGGCTGCCCTGGCAAAATAGATCCGCTCCACATCAGCCAGCTGGGAGAGCTCTTCATGATGCCGGTTGCCCACTACCATGGCAAGGGTGTTGCCGCGCATCATGTCCTCATCGGCGCCCGAACCGCCGGCCACCAGTATGTGGTCCAGGGGGATGTCCCAGGTGGCGGCCATATAGCGCAGGGCGAGCCCTTTCGAGGCGCGAATCGGTAACACATCCAGATACTGCCCGAAAGAGAGTATGGTGTTGGCGGATTGCTCCTCCTGGTGCAGCAACTGGTTGATCTCCTCCAGACTGGGTGCCTTTTCCGGGTCGATGAAATAGCTGATCTTGAAACGACTCTGTTCGCTCTTGCCTTGCCTTACCAGCCCTGGTAGTCCATTCAGCACGCGCCGGATCACCTGTGGTGTCCATTGCTTCTCGATATGGCGGGTCCAGGCGGTGTCCTCGGTCAACGTCGGCGCATAGTAGATCTCGCTGCCGCAACTGGTGATCAGCACATCGGGCTCCGGTATATGATGACGCTTCATTACCTTCAGGGCCGAATCGAGACGGCGCCCGGTGGCGATGCCGAAAGAGGCGCTTTTGCGGTTGGAACGGATCACATGGATCAGCTCCGGCAGGGATTCCGGGTCGCCGAGCAGATTCTGATCCAGGTCGGTGAAGATGGCCCGGTCGTGATAGAGCATGGGCCGGCGGGTGGTCGGCGGCCTGATCAGGGGTTCGGAGATCCGCTGGGCGATCGGGGTGATCATCTCCAGGTAACATTGGGCATGGGCTTCCCAGGAGTAATGCTCACGCACGCCCTGGAGACCCTGGGTAGATCGCTGCTGCCACTGCTCCCAGTCCAGCAGGATCTCTTTCAGGCCCCTGGCGATATCTTCCGGTTCGAGCGGGTTGATCAGTACCCCGTTACCGCAGTTCTGAATGATGTCTCTGGGGCCACCATCCTCGGTAGCGACGATGGGCAGACCACTGGCGGCCGCCTCGATCAGGGTCAGGCCAAAGGGCTCGGTCAGGGCGGGATTGACGAAGACGCCGCCGGAGAAGGCGGCCAGGCGGTAGATGAGCGGGACCTCCGCGGCGCTATGATGCTTGGGATAGGCCACCAGGCCGTACAGGTCATAGCGGTCTATCTGCAGCAGCAACTCCGACAGCACCTCCTGGGCGCCCGGGTCGAGATCCAGTATATCATCGCGGTTGCCCGCCACCACCACCAGATTCGCCGCCTCCCTAAGGGTCTGGTCCTCTCCGTAGGCGGTGATCAGCGCCGTGAGATTCTTTCGTACATCGGGCCGGGAGAGGGCGAGGATGATTGGTTTTTCCGGCACCTTGAGAAAGCGACTGATCTCGCCTGCGATATCGGTCTGCCACTCGTTCCCCTCGGGGGGGTGAAAGCGGGTGAGGTCGGTGCCCGGGGGGATGACCCGCATCTGTTTCGGCTGGTAGAAATCGTACAGCTCATACTGCTCCTCGATCTCCTGGCTGGTGCTGGTGATCACCATCTCCGCCGAAGCCAGTGTCATCTCCTCCGCTTCGATACGCCGCGCCATGTTGTAGCGTTCTTCCACTTCCGCGGCCTTCAGACCGGATGCCAGCAGCCGGCTGCGCTTGACCCGGCCGAGCGAGTGGCCGGTGTGGATCAGCGGTATACCCAGGATATGGGCGATCCGGCTGCCCACGTAACCGGCATCCGCATAGTGGCTGTGCAGGATATCGGGCAACCGCCCCTGTGCCTGCAGATAATCGATGCTGTTGTCCACGAAGGCATCGAGATGGTCCCACAGCTTCTCTTTGGGGATATAGCCGGGAGGGCCTGCCTCGATCCGGACGATATGGCCTTTACCGCCGAGATCCTCCAGGGGCATTTTATAATCGGCGCTGAGCTCGGGCGCATCCACCAGACGCGTCAGCAGGTCTGCCCGGGCTACCTCCGGTCTGGTCGCCAGGGCCCGTGCCAGTTCCAGCACATATTTGGTCTGGCCGCCGGTATCGGCATCCCGTCCCAGTTCCAGATCGTCCCCGCGTATCAGACCATGGATGCTGAGCAGGCAGATATGCAGCCCGTCATTTGCTTGCTTCGCTGCTTTTCGCTGGGGCAATGTGCTCTTCCATAACTTGCCGGGATTGCCACCATGTTAAACTGTTCTGCCCAACTATTCATGTTGATCCCGCCGATTCTAAACGTGAAAAGCAAATAACCACGAAGGACAGATCCAGGTGTTACTGGTTTCCAGGCTTTTCAGGTTCCATCGCCGGCACCGGTTGTCTGCCCTCTCTGCGGGAGGGGGTGGCGGGTACCATTTTCCGGTCCTGGAAGTAGTAGTCGTACCTGGAGTGCAGGGCAGAGGTGAACGACCAGGCCTCGTTGAAGGAGAGGCCACTGCGGTCCGGGAAGATGATCTTGATATAGAGCCCCGCCTTCTTGTCACGCTTCAGGCGGGACAGTCGCTGCTCCAGCTGCTTGCGGCTGATGGGTTTGAAATCCGGGTCATCCGCCGTTGCATACTCGATCCGTTCCCGGCCATCGATCTTCGAGTACCGCACTTCGACCCGGTATCTCCCGGCCGGCGAGCGGGCCGGCCGGAACAGTTCGTTGTACTTCACCTGCAGCTCGTCATGCTCCCCCTGGAGCGCGTTCAAACGGTTTCCTGCCTTACGTTCCGCCTGCCGCACCTGTTGCAACTCCTCCCCCCGTTGCTGATAACGCTGCTGCAGGCCGGCCAGTTGTTCGCGGATGGCATCCGACAGCGCATTCAGACTGTCGACCTCTGCCTCCAAGCTATTCAGCTGGCTCATGACAGTGCGCAACTGCTGCCGGGTCTCCTGAAGATTCTGCTGCTGCTCGGCCAGCGCCAGGCGCAGATTGCGGGCATTTTTCCGGGAGCGTTTGAGTCGTTGCTCCAGCCCCTGTTTTTCCGCGCTCAGCTGGTCCCGCTGCAGGGTCAGCAGCTCCAGGCGGGAGAGCAGCTCGGTGATCTCCCCGGTCTGACTGCTGATGGTGCTCTTCTGCCGGGTGCGTTCCTTCTCCAGCTGCATCAGACGCAGCTGCAACAGCGAGATCTCGGTGGTGGCGGCGACCAGTTTCAGCGCCAGATCCTCCTTCTCCTCGCCGGTCGACCGGGCCAGCTCCACCGCCGAGCGTTCGGCCGCCATGGTGGCGCGCAGCTGCCGTACCAGCTCCATGTTGCGCAACAGCAGTACCACCATGGTGATCATGAAAATCATCAGGATCACGGTCATGATGTCGGTGAACGAGGGCCAGAAGCTCTCCTGGTTCTGGCACTCCTGCCGGTCGAGGCGGAGGTCAGTGAAGCCGCTGCCCAGGTTCATGGCTGTTCAGGTAGCCGGAAACCGCTCCTCAGCAGTCGCT
This sequence comes from Sedimenticola sp., assembly GCA_030619405.1. Classification (GTDB taxonomy): domain Bacteria; phylum Pseudomonadota; class Gammaproteobacteria; order Chromatiales; family Chromatiaceae; genus JAUXBK01. The sequence continues at coordinate 10,003 of JAUXBK010000031.1, forward strand.
TGATATCTCCCAGTTCATCGGTAATCGGTTCCGACCGGGTGCGGTAGACATCCACCAGTGCCGTGATGATGCGGGTCTCGATATCCTGAAACGCGCTCTGGGAGTTCTGTATCTCCCGGGCCAGGCCGGCGTAGGAGTGCTGGGAGCTGCGCAACTGCCCGATCAATCCCTGCAGTGAGCGTATCAGGCCGGCAAACTGATGCAGCACGGTCTCCGTCTGCACCTGGAACAGGGGCATGAAGTAGTTGCCGGTGATCTGCTCCACGGCGCTCACCAGGTTGGTCTGAACATCGTTGAGTTTCAGGAAGAAGTAACCGAAGTAGAGATAACAGAGGATGGCGGTGATGGTGGTGGAGAGGGCAGTCGACATGCCGTGGATCACCATGCCCATGCCGTTGACGTCGACCGACGACTCCAGCAGGTCGGAGGCGCCGATCAAGGCGATGGAGAGGGAGACGATGGTGCCGAACACGCCGCTCAGGATCAGTATGTTGTTGATGAACTTGGGGAAGCTGCTGCGGGTGCTCTCGGAGGCGACCAGGGTCGCGGCCAGAGCGTTGTGATTGATCGGCGAGTTGCTCTGGTGCAGCCGCGCCATCGCCCGGTAGCGGCGGCTGATGATGCGATTCTCCGGCACTTCGCGCAGGGGGCTGGCACCCTCGTTCAGGTTTCTTATCACTCGCTGGATGGCGTTTTCCTCCCGTCGGTAGCGTATCAGGATGGCGATCAGCCGCAATACACCGAGCAGGAACAGACCTAGAATGGAGCCGTTGATCAGCAGGCCGACGGTGGTCAGCTGGTTACGAAAATAGATGTCATCGATGAAATCCCCTTTCCACACCATCAATCCGATGCTGATGGCTGCAATGAACAGCATGCGTATCAGAATGTTCCGGCTGAAATTTCGGTGATGCTGTATGCTGGTCAAACCTGTGTCCCCAACCCTGTTCCAAATTCAGATGGCGGGCAGTTTAACATAAGCGGATCAGGGCAGCGGCATGGGTTCGACAGGGGCAGGCAACAGGATGAAGACCATGGAGGCCGCACGCAGGGATCTGCTGCAGATCTTTGGCACCGCGTTATCACAGGTGGAGGGGCGGGGGCTGGTTCACCGTTATCTCTCCGGATCCGCCGATGCCGGTGAGTTCGCGCTGGTGGCGCTGGGCAAGGCGGCGGGATCGATGGCGTTGGGGGCGGTGGACGCCCTGGGAGAGCGGCTCGTCGATGGCCTGGTGATTTCCAAGCCGGGGCATCTGGACCGGCAGGCGCTGGCCGCCGCCGGCCTGACCGCGCTGGAGGGGGGGCATCCCGTCCCGGACGCCAGCAGCCTGGGGGCGGGAGAGCGGCTGCTGGAGTATCTCAATGGCCTGCCCGCAGGGCGGGAGCTGCTGTTTCTGATCTCCGGTGGAGCCTCCAGCCTGGTAGAGGTGTTGCAGCAGGGGGTGGGGCTGGAGGATCTTCAGGCGGTGAACCGCTGGCTGCTGGGCAGCGGCCTCTCCATCACGGCGATGAACCGGGTCAGGAAGGGGCTCTCCGCTATCAAGGGGGGCAGGCTGCTCAGGCACCTGCAGGGGCGGCGGGTGTTGGCGTTGATGATCTCCGATGTACCGGGCGATGACCCGGCCGTGATCGGCTCCGGCTTGCTGGTGCCGGACCCCACCCTTCGGGGTGAACTGGCGGCGCTGGAGCTGCCGGACCGGGTCAGGCAGCTGATTGGTGACCCGGGTGACCTTCCGGTCGACTCACCGGCCACTGTGACGATAGAGATCCTGGCCACCCTGAAGGATGCCCGGGCGGCGGCAGCCGCGGAGGCGCGGCGACTCGGCTACCCGGTGCATCTGAGCCACGCCTTCCTCAGCGCGGAGGCGGGGAACTGTGGCCGGCGACTGGCGCTGGAGCTGCTCGATTCCTGGCCGGGGGTCTACGTCTGGGGTGGTGAGCCCTCGGTGTGGCTGCCGGAGGAGCCGGGCCGGGGCGGCCGCAACCAGCACCTTGCCCTGGCGGCGGCGACGGTGATCGAAGGAAGGGACGACATCTGTTTTCTGTCGGCCGGTACCGACGGTACCGATGGGCCGGGGGAAGATGCGGGTGCCCTGGTGGACGGGGGCACCATCGGGCGCGCCCGGTGCGCCGGGTTCGAGGCGCAGGAGTGCCTGGCCCGGGCGGACTCCGGCTCCCTGCTGGCGGCCAGCGGTGATCTGATCGATACCGGCCCCACCGGCACCAACGTGATGGATCTGATGCTGGGTCTGAAACTGGAGTCCGGGTGACGACCACTCCGCCCGTGGTTTCGGGTGCGGATCCCCGGCAGAGTCTGTTCAGCCAGGCCCATGCCTGCCTGACAGCCTGTGATCTGGAGCAGAAGCTCCAGCTGGCGTTGGACCTCCGGGCGGCCTGGCAGGTGGGTGGCCTGACCCTGAAACCGGTGGCGCTTCCGGATGTGGTGGATGCGGGTCACCCCCAGCGGCCGGAACGGGTGCATCCCCGCCGGTTGCCACGACGCTCGATCGCCACCGAGGAGGGGAGAGCGGCGCTGATCCACGCGGTGGCCCATATCGAGTTCAATGCCATCAACCTGGCCTGCGACGCGCTCTGCCGGTTTCAGGAGATGCCACGGGCCTACTATGCAGACTGGGTAAGGGTGGCGGCGGAAGAGGCGGAGCACTTCGGGCTGCTGCATCGGCGGCTGCGGGCTGCGGGCCGGGAGTACGGCGATTATCCGGCTCACAACGGGCTTTGGGAGATGGCCAGGCGGACCGCTTTCGACCCGCTGGTGCGCATGGCGCTGGTGCCGCGGATGCTGGAGGCGCGGGGGCTGGATGTGACGCCGGGCATGATGCGCCGCTTCGAGTCGATCGGGGACCGGGATACGGTGGCCGCCCTGGCGGTGATCCTGCGCGAGGAGGTGGGGCACGTGGAGATGGGGAGCCGCTGGTTCCGCTATCTGTGTCAGCAGCGGGGGCTGGAGCCGGAGCAGACCTACTTCGGGCTGCTGGACGACTTCCTCAACGGCGAGATCCGCTGCCCGCTGAATCGGGAGGCCCGGTTACAGGCGGGTTTCAGTCAAGACGAGCTGAAACGCCTGGAGCAACGCTGTAACCGGGGGAGATGATGTGACTATTCGTCGACGACCGCCTGCTCGATTACGATATCTTCGACCGGTACGTCGCCGTGGCCACCGCGGCTGGTGGTCTCCATACCCTTGATCGCATCCACCACGTCCATGCCGGCAGTGACCTGGCCGAACACGCAGTAGCCCCAGCCGTCCTGCCCGGGGTGGTCCAGGAACTTGTTGTCCCCCACGTTGATGAAGAACTGGGCGGTAGCCGAGTGGGGGTCGCTGGTGCGCGCCATGGCGATGGTGCCTTTCAGGTTGCTGAGGCCACCGGCGGCCTCGTTCTCGATCGGTGCGCGGGTCGGTTTTTCCACCATACCAGGCTTGAAACCACCACCCTGGACCATGAAGTTGTCGATCACCCGGTGGAAGATGGTGCCGTCGAAGTGCCCGTCCCTCACGTACTGGATGAAGTTCTCGCTGGTCTTCGGGGCGTTCTCCTGGTCCAGTTCGATCACGATATCGCCGCGGTTGGTCTTCAGTGTAATCATTAGTGCTGGTCTCTTATTTTAATTTGCTGTTGGCTGGTTTGTCGCTGGGTATGCGGGTGATGCTCTCTATGATCACCGCCTTTTCGGGGACATTGCGCATGCCGCGGGTGGTGTGGGTATAGACGTCGGCAATCTTGTCCACCGTCGCCATTCCCTTGGTGACCTGGCCGAATACGGTATAGCCCCAGCCATCGCGGCTGGGGTAATCGAGGCTGTCGTTATCGGCGTGGTTGATGAAGAATTGGGCAGTGGCGGAATGCGGGTCACTGGTGCGCGCCATGGCGATGGAGCCGCGCTTGTTCTTCAGGCCGTTCTTGGCCTCGTTGACCACCGACGCATGGGTGCGTTTCTTCTGCAGGTCCGGGGTGAACCCGCCGCCCTGGATCATGAAACCATTGATCACCCGGTGGAAGACGGTGCCATTGTAGAATCCTTCGTCCACGTAGCGCAGAAAGTTCTCGACCGTTTTGGGGGTCTTGTCCGGGTCCAGTTCCAGTTCGATATCACCGAGGCTGGTCTTCATCAGTACTCGTACGGGTTCGGCAGCGGCTGTGGAGAGCAGACCAAATGCGAGCGTGGTGGCCAGCAGCAGGCGGAGCAGTATCTGTTTCATAGTGACAGAATCCTCGTGGTCGGGTTGCGCCCGGTGGCCGGAAAACCGGGCTGCAGGGGCGGTAGTCTTCAATGGGCGTCCTATCATACGGGCAGAGAAATCCTGGATAAAGCGGAAATGTCGTTGGCAATCGTTCACGGTGATAAATGTGAACGGTTGCCGTTTGTGGTTGTGTCGCTTTGTCGGGGCAGCCGATTCGTTTAACATGCGCCACGGATTCAATGCTGCAATCGGAGCCATCATGCTGAAGATCTACAATGATCTGACCAACCAGAAAGAAGAGTTCGAGCCGCTGGAGCCCGGAAAGGTCCGGATGTATGTCTGCGGTATGACGGTCTACGATCTCTGCCACCTGGGCCACGCCCGGGTGATGGTGGTGTTCGATGTGATCTATCGCTATCTCAAAGAGAAGGGGTATCAGGTCACCTATATCCGGAATATCACCGACATCGATGACAAGATCATCAACCGTGCCAATGAACGGGGACAGCCTTTCGCCGAGCTGACCGACGAGTTCATCCGGGCGATGCGCGAGGATGCCGCGGCGCTGGGGGTGCTGGTGCCGGACGGCGAGCCGAGAGCCACCGGCCATATCGACGAGATCCTGGCGATGATCCGGCGTCTGATCGAGAACGGCCACGCCTACGTGGCGGATAACGGGGATGTCTACTACGAGGTCCGCAGTTTCCCGGAGTACGGCAGGCTCTCCGGCAAGTCCATCGAAGATCTGCGCTCAGGGGCCCGGGTAGAGCCCGGGGAGGGCAAGCGGGACCCGCTGGATTTTGCCCTCTGGAAGGCCGCCAAACCGGGAGAACCCGCCTGGGACTCCCCCTGGGGCAAGGGCCGGCCCGGCTGGCACATCGAGTGCTCCGCCATGTCCACCAGCTGCCTCGGGGACACCTTCGATATCCACGGGGGTGGCGCCGATCTCACCTTTCCGCACCACGAGAACGAGATCGCCCAGTCGGAGGGGGCAACCGGCCACCCGTTCGTCCGCTACTGGCTGCACAACGGTTTCGTCCGCGTCAACGACGAGAAGATGTCCAAGTCCCTGGGCAACTTCTTTACCGTGCGTGAAATCCTGCAGCGCTACCGGCCGGAGGAGGTGCGCTACTTTATCCTCACCAGCCAGTATCGCAGCCCGCTCAACTACGACGAGGAGCACCTGGAGAACGCCCGCAGCGCCCTGACCCGCTTCTACACCGCCCTGCGAGGGCTTCCGGAGGCGCAGCCGGCCGGGGATCAGGCGTTCGGCGGTCGCTTCGAGGCGGCCATGGACGACGACTTCAATACCCCGGAGGCGCTGGCTGTGATGTTCGATCTGGTGCGGGAGATCAACCGGGTCCGCCCCCAGGATGAGTCCGGGGCAGCGGCCCTGGGAGCCGAACTGCGACGCCTGGGCGCCATCCTGGGCATCCTGCAGGAGGATCCGGAGGCCTACCTGAGAGGGGGCGGGAGCGGCAATGACGAGTTCGACGACAGTGTCATCGAGCAGTTGATCCAGCAGCGCCTCGATGCCCGCACCGCAAGGCAGTGGGCGGAGGCCGACCGGATCCGGGACCAGCTGAAAGAGCAGGGCATCCTGCTGGAGGATGGCCCGGATGGCACCAGCTGGCGCCGTGGCTGAAGCTTGAAAACAAAGAAATTTCTCGCGCAAGGGCGCAGGAAAAACTTCAAAGTCAAAATCGTTCTCGCGCAAAGACGCAAAGACGCAAAGGAAAAACAAAACATCTGAAAAAACATTTGCTGCTTGTTTCCGAGCGTTTGAACGAGTTCCGTGCCATCGAACAGCTGTGGGACCCTGAAGACCCGGGTGGTGGACGGTGAGATTCACCACGGGGAAGGGGTGGAGGAGAAGATATCCCTGTCCGAGCGGTTCGGACTCTGGCTCTCCTTCCATCCGTTCAATCAGGAGCAGTATCTGCAGATCGTGGAGCACTGGCTGAAACGGCTTGGCGTTTCCGCCACCGATGACGCCGAGACCCGCAAGGCGGCCCTGCAGTGGGCCCTCAAAAGGGGTTCCCGCAGCGGCCGGGTTGCCTGGCAGTTCGCCCGGGATTGGGCAGGGAAAAAGCAGGTCCAAGGACCTAGGTCCTTGGTGTCAGCCACACTTATCAAGAGGTGGAATTCAATGAAGCAGCAGATGATAAGGATGGCCGTGGCCGGGTCGTTACTCCTGGGTACTGCCGCCGTTCAGGCGGATGAACACGAATCCAGTGCCTGGGAGAGTGCCCGGAAGGAATCAGCCGAGCTCTGGGAGGAGACCAAAGAGGTAAGCGGGGAGGTGTGGGAGACCACACAGGAAAAGAGCGACGAAGGCTGGAGCGCAACGAAAGAGTTTGGCAGTGAGGCCTGGGAGGCCACCAGGGAAGTATCGGGCAATGCCTGGGAAGCCACCAGGGAAGTATCGGGCAATGCCTGGGAAGCCACCAAGGAGGTATCGGGCGATGCCTGGGAGGCCACCAAGGAGGTGTCGGGCGATGCCTGGGAGGCCCCCAAGGAGGTGTCGGGCGATGCCTGGGAGGCCCCCAAGGAGGTATCGGGCGATGCCTGGGAGGCCACCAAGGAGGTGTCGGGCGATGCCTGGGAGGCCCCCAA
>JAUXBK010000029.1 GCA_030619405.1 Sedimenticola sp.
CGTCGATGCTATACAGAATCTGTTCGAGTTGATCGAGGCGGACTGGCTGAAACAGGTGGACTGGGGATACTGGAAGGATTCTTCGCGCTCCTTGCCCCCGAATCACCCCACCATCGCCCGGGATGTAACGGTAAGGAAAGGCGACCACATCTCATCGCAATCCATTGAACCCAGTTCGACTTCTGTGAGGTCCCAGCACCCGGGTAACCGTTCAGTCCCCCTGCCGTTTTGAACCCCACCCGCAAAACTGAACGCTACTCCACCGTCACCGACTTCGCCAGGTTGCGGGGCTGATCCACGTCCGTGCCCTTGAGCACCGCCACATGATAGGAGAGCAGTTGCAGCGGTATGGTGTAGACGATGGGGGCGGTGCCGGGGTGGATGTCCGCCAGGGTCAGGCTCTGGTACTTGTCCAGTTCGATCTTTACATTGCGGTCACTGAACAGAAACAGTTCGCCACCCCGGGCACGCACCTCCTGCAGATTGGAGAGCACCTTCTCCAGTAGCGGATCGTCTGGCAGGGCGCAGATGACCGGCATGGTTTCGTCCACCAGGGCTAAGGGGCCATGCTTGAGTTCACCGGCGGGATAGGCCTCGGCGTGGATGTAGGAGATCTCTTTCAGCTTCAAGGCGCCCTCCATGGCAATGGGGTAGAAGGACCCGCGGCCCAGGAACAGGGCATCCTGTTTGTCTCTGAAAGCCTGGGCCATGTTGCGTATGGCGTCATTCAGTTTCAGCACCACCTCGACCTGTCGCGGCAGGGCGTGCAGCTCTTCGATGGCCTGGCGCTGCTGTTTCTCGGTCTGGCCCATGCGCTTTCCCATCGCCAGCACCAGCAGCCGCAGAGCGACCAGCTGGGTGGTGAAGGCCTTGGTGGAGGCGACACCGATCTCGGTACCGGCACGGGTCATCACCGCCACATCCGACTCCCGCACCAGGGAACTCTCGGGCACGTTACAGACCACCAGGCTGCCGATGTAACCCATGGTTTTGGCGGCGCGCAGGGCGGCCAGGGTATCGGCGGTCTCACCCGACTGGGTGATGGTGACGAACAGGCAGCCGTCGGGCACCACCACCTTGCGGTAACGGTATTCGCTGGCAACCTCCACTGAGCAGGGAATGCCCACCTCCTCGAACCAGTAGCGGGCCACCAGCCCGGCGTGGTAACTGGTACCACAGGCGATAATGTGGATCTGCCGGGTCTGGTCCAGCAGCGCCTTGGCCTCGTGACCAAAGCTCTCATCCAGCAACCTGCCCTTGTGGATACGGCCTTCCAGGGTCTCTGCGATCGCCGCCGGCTGCTCGAAGATCTCCTTCAGCATATAGTGTTCATAGGGGCCCTTGTCGGTGGCACCGCGATCCAGCTGGGAGGTGCGGACCGGCCGCTCGATCTCCGAACCCTGCTGGTCGAAAATACGCACCTGGTCACGGCCGATCTCGGCCATGTCACCCTCTTCCATAAAGATGAACCGGTTGGTCTCGGGCAGCAGGGCGTAGACGTCGGAGGCGATGAAGTGCTCCCCCTTGCCAATACCGATCACCAGCGGGCTGCCGACTCGGGCCACCACGACGCGATCCGGGTCGTCCGGGCTGGCCACCGCCAGGGCATAGGCACCCCTCAATCGTGAGATCGCGCTCTTGAGGGCCACCATCAGACCGCCCCCCTGTTTCAAGGCATCTGCGAGCAAGTGAGCAATCACTTCGGTGTCAGTCTCGGAGACGAAGCGATAGCCGGCAGCCTCCAGTTCCTGGCGCAGTTCGCTGTGGTTCTCGATGATGCCGTTGTGGACCACGGCGATCTGTTCGCCGCTCATGTGGGGGTGGGCATTGCGCTCTGCCGGCATACCGTGGGTGGCCCAGCGGGTGTGGGCGATGCCCAGCTCACCGCTGATAGTGGCCTGCTCCAGACGGGCCTCCAAGGTGGCGACCTTGCCCACCGAGCGGATACGCTGCAGGTGCCCGGATGAATCACGGATGGCGATACCGGCGGAGTCATAACCCCGATACTCCAGCCGCCGCAGCCCCTCCAGCAGTACCGGGGTGATGTCCCGGCGGCCGATTGCCCCTACGATGCCACACATATCACTTTTTCTCCTTGCGGGGCCGGCTCCAACCCGGAATACTCGTCTGTCTCGGGCGGCTGAGGGTCAGCGCCTCGGGCGGTGCATCCCGGGTGATGGTGGAGCCGGCGCCGATGGTGGCTCCCGCCCCGACCTCTACCGGGGCCACCAGCTGGGTGTCGGAACCGATGAAGGCATCGTCACCGATGATGGTGCGGTGCTTGAAAGCGCCGTCATAGTTGCAGGTGATGGTGCCGGCCCCGATGTTGACAGAGCGACCGACGGTCGTGTCACCGACGTAGCTGAGGTGATTGATCTTGCTCCCCTCCGCCACCTCCGACTTCTTGATCTCCACGAAGTTTCCCACGTGTACCCGCTCCGACAGCACCGTCTCCGGGCGCAGCCGCGAGAAGGGGCCGATAATGCTCGCCGCCCCCACTTCCGCCCGATCGATAACACAGTTCTCGAAGATCTGTACCCCATCGCCGATGCGGCTGTTGCGGATCACCGTATTAGCACCGACGCGAACATCGTCTCCCAGGGTCACATCACCAACGATCAGGACGTTGACATCGATCTCCACGTCCCGGCCCACCGTGAGCGTGCCACGCAGATCGAAACGGGCGGGATCGCGCAGGGTCAAGCCCTGCCGCATCAAGCGCTCTGCCTGCAAACGCTGGAAACAACGTTCCAGCTCGGCCAGCTGCAGCCGGTCATTGACCCCCATTACCTCGTACGCCTCCCCCGGTTGGGCGGAGTGGACCTCGCCCCCTTCCGCTACCGCCTTGGCGACGATATCGGTGAGATAGAATTCTCCCTGAGCATTGTCGTTCTCCAGCTGCCCCAGCCACTGCACCAGACTCGGCCGATCGGCTACCAGCATGCCGGTGTTGACCTCGTCGATCTCCAGCTCCGCCGCCGAGGCGTCCTTCTGCTCCACGATGCGCAGCACCCGGTCCTGGTCGTCGCGTACGATACGCCCATACCCCGTGGGGTCTGCCAGGGTCACGGTCAGCAGGGCCAGCTGCGTCTGCTCCGCTGCCTGCAACAGCCCGTGCAGGGTATCCAGGGAGGTGAGCGGAACGTCCCCGTAGAGCACCAGCACCCGGTCCATCTCCGCCATGGCCGGCAGCGCCTGCTCGACCGCATGACCGGTGCCCAGCTGCTGCGCCTGCTCCACCCAGATCAGATCGCTGTCGGTGAAGGCGCCGGGAACCCGCTCACCCCCGTGACCGTATACGACCGCAATGCGTTTGGCGCCAAGGCCCCGGGCGGTCGCTATCACATGCCCCAGCAGCGGCCGGTCGGCCAGTGGGTGCAATACCTTCGGCAGCTCGGACCGCATGCGCGTGCCCTGACCTGCAGCGAGAATGACGACTCCCAGTTTCATATGAATCCTTTGATTATCCAGTTCCAGAATTAGCGGCATGGCGGGTGGTTATCTTTATACTCCGTAACTTCTCAATAACCCGGTGCAAACGGGTAGGGTGGATCAAGGAGTGTAGCGACGGATCCACCAACTGCGCGGGTTCTGGTGGATCCGCTACGCTTGTTCCACCCTACATTTACGTGCTTTGCCCCGGGTTATTGAGAAGTTACCTTGTAAAGGGCTGGCCCTTGGCCCTTGGCCCTTGGTCCTCAGTTCAGGCTGCCGCTGCCGGCAGGGTTCATATCCTCCATGGTGGCATCGCGCACTTCCAGGATCTTGACCCGCACAATCAGAGTCTTGCCTGCCAGCGGATGATTGCCGTCTACGGTCAGCTTTCCATTCTCGATCCGGGTGACGATAAAGGTTTTGGCGTCACCGGATTCGTTCTGCATCTGCACCTCGGCGCCCAGGCGTCGAAACTGGGGGGGCACATTGTCCACGTCATCGGTGAAGGTGAGTCCGGGATCATGGGAGCCAAAACCATCGTCCGGCGGGACTGTCATCTCCACCTCGTCACCGGTGGCCCTGCCTGCCACCGCCCGATCCATACCACCAACCAGCTCGGTCTCACCCCCGTGTACATAGTTGACCGGAAGGTCATTCTGCTCCAGCAGGTTGCCTTCGGTATCGGATATGGTGTAGGTAAGCGATACATACTTACCCGGTTGAATCACTTCTCTGGACATGTCTGGTCACTCCAACGAATAGTAACCGTTCAGTCCCCCTGCCTTTTTGAACCCCTCACCCTAACCCTCTCCCTGAGGGAGAGGGGATTTGAGGAGGGGGGCTGAACGGTTACAACGAATAAGGTTCTTTTGTGAAAAGCGGCCATTGTATCAATTTGCTCTCTCCTGTCCTCTGTCATCTGACTCAGCTCTCCGCTCGCACCACCGCCAGGGCTGTGATATTCAGCAGACCACGCACCGTAATCGAGTGGGTCACGATGTGAGCCGGCTTGGCCGCGCCGACCAGAACCGGGCCGATGGCGATACCACCGCCCACTACCTTCATCATGTTGAAGGCGATGTTGGCCGCATCCTGATTGGGCATCACCAGCAGGTTGGCCGCCCCTGTCAGGCGGGATCCCAGGAAACGGTTGTTGCGGATCTCTTCGGACAGCGCCAGATCCGCGTGCATCTCACCGTCCACCTCCAGCTCGGGCAGATCGGCTGCAATGATCTGCAGCGCCTGACGCATCTTGCGGGCCGAGGGGCCGTCATGGCTGCCAAAGTTGGAGTGTGACAGCAGGGCCACCTTGGGTTCGACTCCGAACCAGCGCACCTCTTCCGCCGTAAGGCGTACGATCTCCGCCAGGTCCTGGGCATCCGGGTCCACCTGAACATAGGTGTCGGCGATAAAAAGGGCCCCTTCGTGCAGCACCAGCACGTTCATGGAGGTGAGTTTCTTCACCCCGTTGGCCCGGCCGATGATCTCCTCGATGTGTTTCAGATGGGTCCGATAACGCCCCAGCAGACCACACAGCATGGCATCTGCATGACCCTGGTGCACCATCATCGCCGCCAGTACCGTGGAGTTGGTCCGCACCATAGCCCTGGACTCGACCGGCGTGTAGCCCCGGCGTGCCACCAGATCGAAATGGGCCTCGCAGTACTCCTTGTAGCGGGGATGGTTCTGGGGGTCCACCAGCTCGAAGTCCTGACCCGGCCGGAGTGACAGACCCAGCTCTTCGATCTTTCTGTGAACCACCGCCTCCCGGCCGATGAGGATCGGTCGGGCGATGCCCTGCTCCAGCACCTGCTGGGTCACATGCAGCACCTTCTCCTCCTCGCCCGCGGCATAGACCACCCGCAGCGGTTTCTGGCGGGCCAGATCGAAGATCGGCTTCATCGTCATGCCGGTGCGAAACACCTGCCGCTGCAGACACTCACCATAGGCCTTGAGGTCATCGATCGGGCGTTGGGCCACCCCCGATTCCATGGCCGCCCGGGCGACGGCTGGCGCGATCCATTCGATCAGTCGCGGATCGAAGGGCCTGGGGATCAGGTACTCCGAGCCAAACCGGAGGTCCTGCCCGCCGTAGGCGGACTGAACCACGTCGGAGGGCTGGGCCAGTGCCAGGTCTGCGATGGCCCGCACGCAGGCCAGCTTCATCTCCAGGTTGATCTCGCTGGCGCAACAGTCCAATGCTCCCCGGAACAGAAACGGGAAGCAGAGGATATTGTTCACCTGGTTGGGATAGTCCGAGCGGCCGGTGGCGATCATCGCATCCGGCCGTACCTGCCGGACCAGATCCGGGAGAATCTCAGGCACCGGGTTGGCCAGGGCCATCACCAGTGGGCGATCCGCCATCTTCTTCAGCCACTCGGGCTGCACCACACCGCCCACCGACAACCCGAGAAAGATATCGGTCCCTTCCAGCGCCTGCTCCAGGCTCCGGTGCGCTGTCTCCCGGGCAAAGCGCGACTTGTAGGGGTCCATCTCCTCCTTGCGCCCCACATAGACCACACCGGCGATATCGGTCACCGTGATGTTCTCCCGCTTCATCCCCAGGTCCACCATCAGACCCAGGCAGGCGAGGGCAGCGGCACCCGCACCGGACGATACCAGTTTCACCTGGGAGATATCCTTTCCCACCACCCGCAGGGCGTTGAGAACGGCGGCACAGACCACGATGGCGGTGCCGTGCTGGTCATCGTGAAACACCGGGATGTTCATCCGCTGTTTCAGCCCCTCTTCGATGATGAAGCACTCCGGTGCCTTGAGATCCTCCAGGTTTATGCCGCCGAAGGTGGGTTCCAGTCGGGCCACCGTGTCGATGAATTTCTGGGGGTCGAGTTCATCGACCTCGATGTCGAACACATCGATATCGGCAAACTCCTTGAACAACACCGCCTTGCCCTCCATCACCGGCTTGGAGGCGAGACTGCCGATGGCACCCAGCCCCAGCACTGCGGTCCCGTTGGTGATCACCGCCACCAGGTTGGCCCGGGCGGTGTAATCCGCCGCCGTAGTCGGATCCCGCTCGATCTCGTGGCAGGCGGCAGCGACCCCGGGAGAGTAGGCCAGCGCCAGGTCCCGCTGATTGGCCAGCGGCTTGGTGGCCTTGATCTCCAGCTTTCCCGGGCGGGGGTAACGATGGTAGCGCAGGGCACTCTGTTTCAGATCATCGGACATAGGGGGTTCCTGAAAATTGTGTCTGTCGAGACACTTGCAAAACTCTTAAATCCCCTCTCCCGGGGGGAGAGGGTGTATTTTGCAAGCATCTCTGTCGACTGCAGATAACAGTGGATGGTTTTCCTGGCGTTCACCCGGAAAATGTCAACGGCTCGGTGAGGGCAGCTGAGCCCGGTGCAATTTCCGGGTTAATTATATCCTTTCAGATAGTCGATGTATTCCGGCAGGAACAGGGAGACCTGGGGTATGTAAGTGATCACCATCAGGAACAGCAGCAACAGCATCAGCCAGGGCAGGGCCGCCTTGATCACCCAGCCGATACTGTTGCCGGTGATGCCGGCAGTGACGAACAGGTTGAGACCCACCGGCGGCGTCAGCATGCCGATCTCCATGTTGACCACCATGATGATACCCAGGTGGATCGGGTCTATCCCCAGTTTGGTGGCGATGGGGAACAGGATCGGGGCCATGATCAGCAGGATCGCCGACGGCTCCATGAAATTACCCGCCGCCAGCAACAGCAGGTTGACCACGATCAGGAAACCCCAGGCGGGCAGCCCCCAGTGCACGATGGTGTCCGCTATGACGTGTGGGATGCGCTCGGTGGTAAGGACATGGGCGAACAGCATGGCGTTGGCGATGATGAACAGCAGCATGATACTCACCTTGGCCGCGTCCAACACCGTCTTTCTCACCTCTTCATCGACGAAGCTGCGAGGCAGTGCCAGGATCGAACTGAGGCCATTGCGCACCACCATGGCGCCGATACTCTCGCCCTCCCGGCGCCAGGGGACACCTTTCAAGGGGCCCATGTCCCGGTAACCGAACACCGACACCACGAAGGCGTAGACGGCGGAGACCGCTGCCGCCTCGGTGGGGCTGGCGACACCACCGTAAATGGAACCTAACACGATGACGATCAGCATCAGACCGCCGGAGGCGACGAAACCTGACTTCAACAACGGCCGGATTCCAGGCCAGGGCTGGGAGGGCAGACCCAGCACCCGGGCGGCGACGTAGATGGCGATCATCAGGATCAGCCCCATCATCAGGCCGGGAATGAAGCCGGCCATGAACATGCGGGCGGCGGAGACCTCGGTCGCCGCCGCATAGACCAGCATCACGATGGAGGGGGGGATCAGGATACCGAGGGTGCCCGCATTGGCGATCACACCGGCAGCGAATTTCTCCGGATACCCGGACCTGACCATTCCGGCAATCACGATGCTGCCGATCGCCACCACGGTGGCCGGTGAAGAGCCGGAGACGGCGGCAAACAGCATGCAGGCCATCACCGACGCCATTGCCAGCCCGCCCCGGATGTGCCCCACACAATCGACCGCGAATCGGATCAACCGTTTGGCCACACCACCGGTAGAGAGGAAGGCGGAGGAGAGGATGAAAAAGGGGATCGCCAGCAGTGTGTAGTGCTCGGATAACGCCTCGAACAATTTCAGTGCCACCGATGCCATGGAGTCGTTGGAAAAGAACAGGATGGTGATGATACTGGAGAAACCCAGTGCCACCGCGATCGGCATGCCGATGAGCAGGCAGAAGAAGAGCAGGGAGAAGAGGGCGGCGGTGGTCATTGGCGAGCGGCCTTCTGCTTCAACTCTTCCGCCAGCTGCATGCTCTCCTCTGCCTCGTTGGTATGGCGGAAACCCTCGCAGGTGCCTCGGAAGATACCCCACAACATCTCCAGCAGACGGATGGAGAAGAGGGCCAGGCCGATCAGCAGGATGCTGTAGGCCTGCCAGACGGGGATCGGCAGGTCCTCCAGTTCGATGCCGATCTTCTTCATCTTGGCCAGGTAGACCCAGGAGCCGTAGAACAAGAGACCGCAGTAGGCCAGACTGAGCACCACCGCCAGGGTGGAGACGATGCGGCGCAGGCGCGGGGGGAGCCGTCTGACCACCGCATCCACCCCGATGAGGGCACCGACCCGCAGCCCGTAGCTGATGCCGAAGAGCACGAACCAGGCGGAGAGCAGCAGCGTCAGCTCCTGGGACCACATGTAACCGGTGCCGAAGCCAAAGCGGAGAACCACCTCGATGAACACCAGCAGTGCCATGGCGACCAGCAGCAGTGCAACGATGCTCTCTTCGATCCGGTGCAATAGCCGAATCACGACCATTCCCTCCCTCATGGCATCATTACCCATATCTCAGTACGAAAAACATTCTCACACGGAGTCACGGAGAAGAAGAGATGAATGAGATTCTTTCGTGCCGAGTTAGGGTACCGGCATGCCTCATGGCCTGTCGCGCAACGCAACCCGACCTGCGCCTGAAAGCCTTCCGTGGCCATTGACCAAAGCGGTTATTTATTGGATCTGCGGGCGGCCTCGATCAACTCCTTGCCAATTTCGCCCTCGAACTTCTTCCATACCGGTTTCATCACCTTCTTCCACATGCCAAGCTGCTTCGGGGTAAACTCGATCACCTCGGAACGGCCGGAATCGATGATCTTCTGGCGGTCGGCGATGGATTTCTCTGCCGCCACCTGGTTACCGAAGACGATCGCCTCATCCAGGGCCTTCTGCACCTCGACTCGCACATCTTGCGGCAGATCCATCCAGAACTCGGTAGAGGTCACCACCATGTAGTCCAGCAGACCGTGGTTGGATTCAGTGATATAGGGCTGCACCTCAAAGAATTTCTTGGAATAGATGTTGGACCAGGTATTCTCCTGACCGTCGATCGCCCTGGTCTGCAGCAGGGTGAAGGCCTCGGAGAAGGGTTTTTTCAGCGGCACTGCATGCACCGCTTTGAACTGGGCCGCCAGCACATCAGAAGACTGGATACGGAACTTCAGGTTGCGTGCATCCCCCGGTACCCGCAGCGGTTCAGAGGCAGAAAGCTGCTTCATTCCATTGTGCAGATAACCGAGACCCATCAGCCCCTTCTTATTCATGGAACTCAGCAATTTCACGCCTGCAGGGCTCTTCTGGAAACGCTCAGCCGCTGCCATGTCACTGAACAGGAACGGGAGATCGAACAGCTGCAGCTTTTTGGTGTAACGCTTGAACTTGGAGAGCGAAGGAGCTGACATCTGCACATCACCCAGCAGAATCGCCTCCAGTACCCTGTTGTCACCAAACAGCTGGGAATTGGGATAGACCTCCACCTCCACCTTGCCCTGCAGACGCTCTGCCACCAGATCCTTGAACTTGCTGGCCATCTGGCCCTTGGGGGTATTCTCCGCCACCACATGGGAAAATTTGATGACGATAGGTTTAGCGGTAACCGGGCCGACCGCAACCATGGCAGCCAGAGCAGCCCCGGCGGTCAGGTAACGTAACATCATGATATCACTCCAATCTTTCAATGCTGTTTATAGGAAGAATCTCGGGTTCCTAGGACAGTGGCACCACCAGCACTGGCTGATCGCAGCGGCGCAGAACCCGGCGGGCAGTCGTTCCCATTACGGTCTCCTCCAATAGCCCACGGCCATGCTTGCCGACTACAACAAGATCGTAGTTACCGTCCCGCGCCTCCTCGACGATCTCCTTGACCGGATCGCCCATGGTTATCTTGACAGCGTAGACGACATAGGGCTTATCTTCGTAGTCAGCCAAGGTGGATTGACAGAATTCATCCACCCTCTCCTTTATGACCGCATCGTCTCTTTTGCGGCTGACAAGGATATCCCGTGCCTCTTTCAGATCCCTGTTTTTTATTTTTTTCCACAGATTTTCATCGATGTAACCGACGAGATAGTTCTCGAATTCCGGGGGTTCGACCACATGAAACACCGTGAGATCGGCAGCGTAGCGGTGGGCGATACTCGCGGCTTGAGGGAATGCGGCCCGACCGGCCTCGGAAAGATCCGTCGCATAGAGTATTTTTCGGTATTCGATTCTTGGGATCTGCATCGCTTGGCCTGTACTCTCTTCTGATATCACCCGTTGATTATAACCGTTCACGGGGGTTCATAAAGACGTTTAGCCGCGGATTAACGCGGATTACACACGGATGTTGTTATGGCTTTGATACACGAAGGATATCGGGCTGGAGATCGGGCAACCAATCAGATTCGGCGCTCAAAAAGTAGCGTTCAAGAGGTTTATGTTATCAAGTCAATCCGTGTTTGATCCGCGTTAATCCGCGGCCATTTTTTGTTTGTGAACGCCTGCCTTTAATTCATCAGTTGCCAGCCGGCTTCCGTAAACGCTTGATCCAGATTCCACTGAGGAACCAGGAGTAGGCCCAGGTACCGAATATGATCAGGATAAAGGCCTTGACGATATCCATGGTTGAACCATCCAGGGAGAAGGCCGGAACGAAACCAAAGAGAAACGGGCCAAGGTAGAGAAACTTGGCAAATTTAAACGCGGAAAAAGCCGTGCGCCACATGTTCGCCTTGGCGATGGTGGCACCCGCGAAGGCGGCAATGCAGACCGGCGGCGTGATATTGGAGTCCTGGGAGAGCCAGTAGACGATCATATGGGCGGCGATCAAATTGACGCCCAGATGGGTCAGCGCCGGCACCGCCACCACGGCGGTTATCAGATAGGCCGCCGTCACCGGCACCCCCATACCCAGGACCAGCGATGCCAGGGCAATGAGCAGGATGGTCAGGACCAGTGAGCCGTCAGCCAGTTCGATAACGATATCCGCAAAGGTGAGCACCAGGCCACTGAAGGTGAGCACGCCGATGATGATGCCGATGACACCCACCGTAGCGCCGATCTTCAGGCTGGAGGCTGCACCATCCCGGGCTGCCTCGAGGAATTCCATGGGACCGATGCGAGTCTCCACGCGGAACCAGCTGATCACGATGCAGGAGACAATGCCGAGTATTGCGGAGTATCCCGGTGAGAACCCGTAGAGCATGAAGATGGTGATGACCACCAGCGGGGTGATATAGAACCACTCCTTCTTAAGAATCTCCATGGCACTGAAGGGGGTACGCTCCCCGACAAGATTGTCCTTTTTCGCCTCGTAATGGACCATCACGAAGACACTGAAGAAATACATCAGGGCCGGAAATATGGCGACCAGCATGATCTGTGAATAAGGCATACCGGTCAGTTCCGCCATAATGAATCCACCGGCACCCATGATCGGCGGCATGAACATGCCACCGATGGAGGCAGCCGGCTCGATAGCACCGGCAATATGCGGCTTGAAGCCCGCTTTTTTCATCATGGGGATGGTGAAGGCGCCGGTAGAGACTACGTTGGCGATGGCACTTCCCGAGATGGAGCCAAAGAGGCCGGAGGCAATCACCGCGACCTTGCCGGGGCCACCGATCTTGTGGCCCACCGCCGCCAGCGGAAAATCGACAAAAAATTTCTGGGCGCCACAGGCCTTGAGGAAGGCGCCAAAAAAGACAAACAGCAGAATATAGGTGGCCAGCACATTGGCCATGATGCCGAACACGCCATCACTCTTATAGAAAATCGAGGTGCAGAGTTCAGGAAAACTCTCACCCGCATGGGAGACCAGATCCGGCATAGCGTCGCCGTAGACCCCATACAGCAGCATCACCACACCAATGACGACGAATACACTGCCAACGACCCGGCGGGCCAACTCTATACCGATCAGAACTCCGACCATGGCAATCGCCATGTCGACATCGGTCTCCGCCCCGGTCCGGTAGTTGATCGCCTCAAAATTGAACATCCAGTAACCGATGGTGACAATCGACAGCAGGATGAGAATGTAGTCGACCACCCGCATGAAGGGTGTCTTCGAACGGTAGAGCAAAAACACCAGTACATAGGTGGCGATCACGTAGATACCACGGTGAAACTGGGTGGCAACCGGTGCGATAACCGCCGAATAGGAGTAAAAAAGCAGCAGGGCTACGGCACTGATATCGAAAAAGACCTTCTCAATCTTATGCAGTTTTTCATACATACCGAATTCCTGGCAGCTGCCGATACGCGGGCTTGACCGGACATGAAATCTCCCAAAGAAGGTGCCGCACAATCATTTTTGCGACACCCTCCCAGGGAGAGGAGGTCTGTTATTGTTCTTCCAGCCCGGGGTTATTTCAGAATACCCTTCTCCTTCCAGAATTTGGTCGCACCTGGATGCAGAGGGGTGACGATACCTTCGACACCGGCTGCAATGCTCATCGCCTTGAAGGTCTTTTTCTGGTTCCTCATGTGGGCCAGGCCTTCGTCGGTATAGATGACAGAGAGCAGCTTGTAGACAACCTCATCCGGCACATTCTTGTTGGCCACCCAGAGGGCCGAGTCCTGAAACGAGGGCACCGTTTGGTCGACGCCCTTATAGGTACCGGCAGGTATGCTCAGCTTGGAGAAATAGGGATACTTGTCGTAAAACCCGGTAGCCCTGGCATCGGCATCCACATCGATCAGATCGATGTCATTGGTCTGAGCCGCCATGATGACCGCGCCAGAGGGATAGGCGGTGAACAGCCAGAAGGCATCGAGCTGATTGTTACCAAAGGCCGCCGCCGCATCGTTGTAACCCATGGCATTGCGCTCGATCTTGTCCCACACACCCATATGGGTGAAGAACATCTCGCAGTTGGCAAAGGCACCGGAACCGGCATTGCCAACGCCCACTTTCTTCCCGACCAGATCCTTGACCGATTTTATACCGGAGCCCTTGCGGGTGACCAGCTGTGCCGGCGCCCCATAAAGAAAACTGACGGCCATCACATCTTCATATTTCCTGGGATCGTTCTTCATCTGACCGTTCCGGCCAAGGTAGACATGGCCCGAATAGACCACACCAAAGTCTGAACGACCGGAATTCACCTTACGCAGGTTTTCCACGGACCCGGCAGATGACTGAGCCTTTACGGTGAATTCCTCGATCGCCTTGACCGGTTTATAGGTCTGAATGGCATTCGCAACCACCTGAAAGGTTCCACCCGCCGGACCACCGCCAAACACGATCCGCTTCTTCGCGTGGGCCGGTTCTGCCACAACGAAATTCATCGCCAATAGCAGGCAGAAAGATGCCATATAAAACACTGTTCTTCTCATGTTTTCTCTCCTCTATAGGATTGGGACTTTGCTGTGCAAGCAGGAAATCAAGCTACGCCTGGCATCGGCTGTTGTCAATTTACCCGCTGTCGCAAAAAGACAAGTCAGGGTGTGGAAGTTATTCCGTGCACGTTCCTTAATGCCTCCAGTGCTTCCGCAGCCATTGATTGAACTCCAGGGCCGAAATCGGTGGGCTGAACAGATACCCCTGCGCCAGATCGCAACCCTTTTCCCGCAGCAAGGTCATCTGCTCTTCCTCCTCGACCCCCTCGGCAATCACCTCCAGCCCCAGTCCATGGCCCATGGCGATGATGGTTCGCACCAATATCTCGTTTTCCCTGTCCGTGGCCATGTCGCCCACAAAACTGCGGTCGATCTTAACCGTGTCGACGGGAAACCGTTTCAGATAGCTGAGTGCCGAATAGCCGGTGCCGAAATCGTCCACCGACAGACGCACGTTCAGCCGGTCCAGCTGCTCCAGCTGGGAAAGGATGGTGCTGTCATCCGCCAGCAGGATGCGCTCCGTGATCTCCAGTTCCAGCTTTTCTGCTGGAAAGCCGTACTGCTGCAGTAACCGGGAGACACTCTGGCAAAAACCAGGTTGCGCGAGCTGCCGGGGCGATATGTTTACCGCCATGCGCAGAGGCTCACCGACCACGAACTCCCACTGCCGGGCCTGATCGATGGCACTGTCCAACACCCACTCCCCGATCCCGTTGATCAGGCCGGTGGATTCGGCAAGGGGGATAAATTCTTCTGGTGACACATGGCCATATTTATCATCGGTCCAGCGCAACAGCGCCTCTGCACCCACCGGTCGCCCATCCTCGGTGACGACCAGAGGCTGGTAGACCAGGGATAACTCATTCTGCTTGAGCGCATAACGCAGCCGATTCTCCAGGTCCAACCGGCGCTCCGCCTGTTTATTCAGTTCCGGGGTGAAGAAGCGATAGCTGTTTTTACCTGCATGTTTGGCCAGGTACATGGCCGCCTCTGCATTCTTCACCAGCTCCTGCGGGGTTTTGCCATCGAACGGCGCTCGGCATATCCCAATGCTGGTGGTGACCACCACTTCGCGATTCCTGACCTTGAACGGCGTGGAAAAGCCGGCGAGGATGCGCTCGACCAGCTCTTCCACCCGGGTCACATCATCGACGTGACTCAAGATAATAAAAAACTCATCGCCACCAAGGCGTGCTACCGTCTCTGCCTCACCCAGGATTCCCTGAAACCGGCTTGCTGCCATCTTCAGCACTTCATCCCCCAGCTCATGGCCAAAGGTGTCATTGATCTTCTTGAAATCATCCAGATCCAGGAACAGGGCCGCCAGCCCCTCTTGTTGCCGATTGGCCTCGGCCAGCGCCTGACCCAGCCGGTCCAACAGCAGAATCCGGTTGGGGAGTCCCGTCACTTCATCGTAGTTGGCCTGCCGCAGCAGCCGCTCCTCATACTCCCGGCGGCGGGTTATATCCTCCTGGATACCGATGAAGTGGCTGATCCGGCTATTCTCATCCCGAAGCGGTGAGATCATTACCGACTCCCAGTAGAGAGAGCCATTCTTTTTCCTGTTGCAGAATTCACCCCGCCATTCGTTACCGGCCCTGATCTGGCGCCACAGCTCCGCATAGATCTCAGGCGCCGTACGGCCCGACTTCAGGATATTGGTGTTCTTTCCCAGCACAGATTCCCGGCTGTAACCCGTCATCATCTCAAACGCGGCATTGACATACTCAATGCTGCCTTCCGTATCCGTGATAACCACACTCACAGGGCTCTGTTCCACCGCCCGGGAGAACTTCTGCAGCGCCTGTTCCGCCAGCTTGCGCTCCTCTATCTCCCGGCTCAGCTTCTCGGTCTTTTTACGGATCAGCAGCCGCATCAGCAGAATAGTGGTCACCAGCAGCAGCAGCAGACAGGCGACCCCCAGCAGCACCCATCTGAGCCAGTTCGGGTAGCCCACCATCATCTCCTGCCCCAGCCACCTCGCCAGCAACCGGTAGTAAGCCGAGTCCGGATCCTTCTTCATCCGGATCAGTTCACCATCTATCTGTTCCAGAAGTGACTTGGCCCGCTCAGTGCCCTTGGGCAGCGCCACAACCACATCGATCGGGTTGAATATCACCGGGCTACCGTTCAGACCAAGCTTCCTTGCTTTCCAGTCACCATATAGCCGGTTGAGCAGCCCTGCCACAACCTCTCCTTCGGCCACTGCCCGTGCCACGGCCACATAACTCTCCAGCTCTATGAAACGGGTGTGTACACCAAAGCTCTGGCACATCTTCTGGAAAGACCGGTAATGAATGTCCCCCTTGAGCACGGCGATCGCCTCACCTTCGAGATCCAGAATCCCATCCAGTGACCCGCTCTGTCTGACGTAGAGACGGCCCCAGTTGAGGATCAGGGGTTCCTTGTTGAAATCCAGAATCCGGGTTCGTTTCTCACTCATGGCTATCGGGGAGAGGAGATCCAGTCGGCCCTGTTGCAGCTGCTCCATACACACTGGAAAACGGCAGGGAACGAATTCGAGATCCCAACCGTTTCGCTTCCCGATGGATTGAAACAGGTCGATGATAAAGCCCTGCGGGCGCCCCTGTTCATCCAGGTAGGAGAGCGGGGGATTATGATAGACCCCCATGCGAACCGGCTCGGAGGCAAAGACCCTGCCCGGTGGGGGTCCGAGCAGCAGACACGACAGCATCAGCACCGGCAGGCCGATCCTCATCCGGACAAACATTCAATGCCTCTGAAGCGATTCGTTACCACGGTCCGATCTGGCCCGGTGAGAACCACTGGCCCCGCAGCAATGCAATTCATTGAGGAACGTCCCTGATCATCGGTCCAGATCTGTGCCGGAAAGGCCGGTTCGTCGGCTGACCCACAAAGGATAGCACTAGGAACCTGTCCGAAAAAATATTTTTATTCAACCAGTTTGCCCAAAAATCAGGACGTCCCGCCCGCTCCCTGCAGAATATATCGGCGGAATCCGGGTCCGCTTGACCTTAACCCGACAACCTCTGCATGGCCCTGCATGGCCTGGTGGCTTCCGCTCAATTCGCTGAATAAATTCCCATTCCAGCCGCTAGTACCTCAAACGCTAAATAACTGTGATCAGACGGCGAGGATAAATCGCCGAGAGCAAGGGTCGCAACCAGCATCCTGCCTCGAGCGACACTCGTGCATCCCTGCACGTCGCGCAACATCGCAGGAATAGCGGGCTCTCTTTCAAGATGTTGCAACGCAGCTATCGGTGATTTAGACCGTCGTATGGTCGTAGGTATTTAGCGTTTGAG
>JAUXBK010000020.1 GCA_030619405.1 Sedimenticola sp.
AATCACAATAAGGATTCCACTCAATTTTTCATTCGCTCTACGAAACAATAGCTTGCACTCTGTACGCACGACTCCTTGCAGGATCTTAGGTTAAACACAACTGACACAATAAATTAACCGGGCCAACTATGGAACAGGAAATCTATCCGGCGATCGTCAAGGCTATCGCCACCCAGAAACGTCTGGATCCTTCCCAGGTATCCATTGATTCCACACTGCAGGAACTGGGGATCTCATCTTTGGATGCGATCACCATTGTGTATGAAATCGAAGACCTTTTCGAGATCGAGGTCGCCAACGAACAACTGGAAAACCTGCAGAGCGTCAGGGACATAGTGGACGGTATCACGAAACTGGTCCAGGCCAAAGGCTGACCGGTGCCGAAGCGGGTAGTTATTACCGGGCTGGGGGCTATTTCCGCGCTGGGTCAGTGGACGCAGCCGTTCTGGGAGGCACTGGTTGCCGGCAGGTCCGGAATCGGCCCGTTGCAGAGCTTTTCAGAGACAGATATAAAGACCCCGATCGGGGCTCAGGTGGCGGAATTCGATCCGGGTGCCCATTTTTCACCATCGGTCCTGCCATTGTTGGACCGCCACAGCCAGTTTGCGCTGGTGGCGGCGAGAGAGGCGGTGGTGGATGCGGGATTGAGCCCATCGAGACTGCGCTCAGGAGGGGCCGTGATCGCTACCGGCTGCGGTGGAAAGGAGACCGACGAGGAGACCTACAGTCGTCTCTACAAGGAGGGGAAGCGGCGGGTCCATCCTCTCACTATACCGCGTGGAATGCCGAGTGGGGCCGTCAGCCAGGTCAGTATGCAACTGGGTGTGGCCGGGCCGGTCTTCACTGTCTCCAGCGCCTGTGCCTCGACTAACCATGCCGTAGCCCAGGCAGCGATGATGATCCAGAGCGGCCTGGTGGAGATCGCGATCGCCGGGGGGGCCGATGCCCCCTTCACCTATGGGTTGCTGAAATCGTGGGAGGCGATGCGCGTGCTCAGTGCCGACACCTGTCGCCCCTTTTCCGCCGATCGCAGTGGCCTGGTGCTGGGAGAGGGTGCCGGGATGGTGGTGTTGGAATCCCTGGATCACGCCCGTCGGCGGGGTGCGGAGATATACGCAGAGCTGGCCGGATTCGGCATGTCGGCAGACGCCAGTCATATCACTGACCCCTCTGCCGACGGGGCTGCCCGGGCCATCCGATCTGCACTGGAGAATGCGGCTGTTGCGCCGGAGACGATCGACTACGTCAATGCCCATGGCACCGGGACACAAGCCAACGATGTGACCGAGACGCGAGCACTGCGGCAGGTGTTCGGTGCCCACGCGGAGCGGCTTGCGATCTCTTCGACCAAGTCCATGCACGGCCATGCCCTGGGTGCGTCCGGCGGGCTGGAGCTGGTGGCCACGGTGCTGGCTCTGAAGTCGGGGGTAGTGCCTCCCACGGCCAATTTCACCCGCCCCGGAGAGGGGTGCGACCTGGATTACCTGCCCAACCAGGCCCGTGAGCAGGATATCGAATGGGCGATCTCCAACTCCTTTGCCTTTGGCGGGCTGAATGCCGTGCTGGTAGTACGACGTATCTGAAACGCGCAGGCAGCAGAAAACTCTTCCTGATTACCCCTGAAACTCAGCCGTCCCCTGCCGCGGAAAAGAGCGACAAGCGGTGGAATTTAGTGGAGTTATTCAGGGCAAGCAGGCAAGGTCGTCTGCGGCAGGGATGCCGCAGCCGAGCATACAGGGATGTATTCACAGCGTGCCTTGCCTGCTTGCCCAGGATAACTCCGACTGCCCTATCGAAGTATAAAAGCTTTGACGGCTGAGTTTCAGGGGTAGTCAGGAAACTCTTTGACAGGGTGAGAATACGATTCAACCTCCGCCGGTCCCCGAAAGGGTATAGGCACAAAAAGCGTTGGCGATTGATAAATCTCAATGCCAAGCCCTGATTAATAACTTACTGTTTCACTCAACTTAATTTCGGATGCACCGTAGGCGGATTCTGTCTGCCGGGTGTATGGATATAAAGGAGACATGACGATGCACACACCATCCCGACTCGAGAATTTTCCTATCTCGTTTTTCGCCATAGTGATGGGACTTGCCGGTTTCACCATCGCCTGGGAAAAGACCCGGCAGACATTTGATCTCGACTGGAATGTGGGAGGGGCACTGATGCCGCTGACCGGGCTCGTGTTCCTGATTCTGCTGCTGTTCTATGGTTTCAAACTGGTCCGCTATAAAGATGCGGTGGCAGCGGAATTGCACAACCCGATCAAATTGAATTTTTTTCCGACTATCTCCATCAGTCTGATCCTCCTGTCGATCGGCTCGCTGCACTTGTCACACTCGTTGAGCCATGTGCTGTGGTTCACGGGGACGGCACTGCACTTGGTATTTACCTTCTATGTGATGGATGTCTGGATCCATCATGACAAGTTCGAGGTCCACCACATCAACCCCGCCTGGTTCATTCCGGTGGTTGGTAATGTACTGGTGCCTATCGCTGGCATGGAACTGGGGTACACGGAGCTTTCCTGGTTCTTTTTCAGCATAGGCATGCTCTTCTGGCTGGTGCTGTTTGCCATCATCTTCTACCGGGTGCTGTTCCACAACCCACTGCCGGGCAAGTTGATGCCCACCTTCTTTATCCTTATCGCCCCGCCGGCAGTGGGATTCATCGCCTATATGAAGCTGACTGGCGAGCTGGATGCCTTTGGAAGAATACTCTACTACTCAGGTCTGTTTCTCACCCTGCTGCTTCTGACCCAGGCGAAAAGGTTCAGCCGGCTCCAGTTTTTTCTTTCCTGGTGGGCCTACTCATTCCCCTTGGCGGCCATCACCGTGGCAACGCTGGTGATGTATCAGAAGACTGCAATACCAACCTTTGCGGCGCTTGGCCTGATCTTTCTGGGGCTGTTGACCATCATCGTGCTCTTCCTGCTCTACAAGACCTTCAGAGCGATTGGTCATCATAAAATCTGTAGGCCGGAAGGGTGATTGCAACCTCTCATCCAGAGTCAGCAATTCTAAATGTGGAAAGAAACTCACCACGAAGGACTTGAAGGAGACGAAGAGATCTTGTTTTCAAATGTTTCTTCGTGGTCTTCGTGGTCTTCGTGCGCTTCGTGGTGAAAACCTTGATTTGGTGTCGGCACTCTGTTGCCACATTGAGAATTATTGATCCAGAGTTGAAACAGACCCCTTGTTTGTGCTTTTCTAGGTGATAATAGGTAATGTCCGTTTCGGACTATACGGAATAAACAAGAATGGGGGAGAGGGCGTCTATGCATCTGTCAGCGTTTGGAAAAATCGTTTTTGTTTCTGTTCTTCTGGCATTCGGCGGGGGGCCGCTATTGGCCCAGGAGATGGATCCGGCAGCTCGGGAGGTGGAGCAGGCACTCCATTTGACGCCGAATATCGATAACGGCCGTAAGGCCTTCGCGATCTGTACCGTCTGTCACCGCCCTGAGGGGTGGGGGTCGGACGACGGTGTCTATCCCCAGATCGCCGGCCAGATCAACAGCGTCATCATCAAGCAGCTGGCCGATATCAGGGCCAGAAATCGGGATAATCCGACCATGCGCCCCTTTACCTCACCACAGCTACTGGGCGGGCCTCAGGAGATAGCAGACGTGGCGGCCTATATCTCCGGTTTACCCATGGATCCCTATAACGGGGTTGGCCCGGGCTTCAACCTGGAGCATGGGAAGCAGGTCTATCAGAAAGAGTGCGCCGAGTGCCATGGTGATCAGGGTGAGGGTGACGAGAAGGAACATATCCCGGCGATCCGGGGGCAGCACTATCGTTACCTGTTGCGGCAGTTCGACTGGATCCGGATGGGCAAACGCCGTAATGCAGACTCCAAGATGGTCAAGCAGATCAAACGCTTCTCTTCCCGTGACGAGACGTCTGTTCTGGATTATGTCTCGCGCCTGCACCCGCCCAAGGGGCAATTGGGTCAGCCCGGCTGGCAGAATCCGGATTTCCCCAAATATTCCCGTGGGCCGATGTCGCGGCCACCGTTTCAGCCACCCCCCAGGCCGGTGCCTCCCATGAGACCGCAAGGGTTCGAGCGGCCGGAACGTCCGGTCCCACCACCACGTTTTCGCCCCTCCGGTATGGAGTAATCTGAAGCCAGGAACAGGCGGCTACCTCGCGACTTGCTGCTGCGTAGTCATAAGGCATATTAGCCGCGGATTAACGCGGACTACACACGGATAAAGCCAATGACCCAAAGATGGGGCACAATTGCTCAATGAGTTGAACCTAGATCCTGCAAGTGATCGTGCTTTCCGAGTGCAACATATTGATTCGTAGAGCGAATTTGCGATCGAGTGGAATACTTATTGTGATTTCCAAGGGAGCAAATATCGCTCTACGGATCAAGAGATTGTGCTATGTGAGCGTGAGCACTTGCAGGATCTGGGTTGAAGGTTACTGGGGCGGATATCGGGCTGCCAATCAATAGCTGCGTCCAAATCAGGAGAGTTCAAGCAACTTGTTTGATCAAATGAATCCGTGTCTTATCTGCGTTAATCCGCGGCTGAATGTCTTTATTATTTCGTGAGCGGATACAAAAAAAGCAGGCCGAAGCCTGCTTGAAAATCCCGTCTGCTATTATTCTGCCTCCAGCCCGGATCCGGTGTCCCTGCCGGGTCTTTTATGGGCCGAAGTAACGACTCAGCCGAAGATGTCGCTGGTTATATTTTTGAACCAGCTATGCGCGTACAGCACTTCCCGCTTGAACTGTTCAGCGCTGGCATCGACCGGCGTCAGACCACCGGATACCTTGGTGATCTTGGAACGGTCTTCCGCCAGACGGTAGACAGCCGCAACCGAGAAGCCATGATCCTTGCCTGCGATGGAGTAGCAGGTGTTGACATAGGAGGGGATTTCAGGCTCCTTGCCGTTCAACATGGCCATGACAGCGGCAGCGCAGACCTTGGCCTGGGAATTTGCTGAGTAGCCGGATTTTGGCATGCCGGTGGCAATACTGGCGTCACCAATGATGTGAATTCCCGCATGAATGGTGGATTCGAATGTCAGCAGATCGATGGGACACCAGCCGGCGTCATTGGTCAGACCGGCCGTGGAGGCGATCTTGCCCGCCTTCTGGGCCGGGATGATGTTCAGCACGTCCGCCTTGATCTCGTCTCCAAATGCCGTCGTCACGGTGTTGCTGCTGGCGTCGACCTTGACTATTCCCGACTCCTCCTGCTGCCCGTGCCACTCGATCATGGCGTTGTCGGTCTCATATCCGTAGAACTTCTTCCAGGCGCTGGTGAACAGGCCCATCTTGGAGAATTTCGGCTTGGGATCCAGGATAAGGACCTTGGATTTGGGTTTCTTGTGCTGCAGATACATGGCAATCTGGCTGGCCCGCTCATAGGGGCCCGGCGGGCAGCGGAAGGGATTCGACGGGGGGGCTATGACCACGGTGCCGCCGTCTTTCATGGCCTCCAGCTGCTTGCGCAGCAGGGCGGTTTGTGGGCCGGCCTTCCAGGCATGCGGGATTTTCTGGGCAACCTTGGCATTGTAGCCTTCGATCTTGTCCCAGATGAAATCGATACCGGGTGCGACGATACAGCGGTCGTAGGCGAAATCGCCGTGGCCAATGGTCTTGACCACCTTTGCCTTGGGGTCGATGCCGCTGACCACGTCGTTGACCACCTTGACCCCATGTTTTGCCAGACCTGAGTAGCCGAACTTGATGGAGTCCAGGGTGCGGTCCCCACCCAGCACCTCGTTGCTCATGTAGCAGGTGTAGTAGTGCTTGTTGGCCTCGATCAGGGTGACCTCGACACTGGGATCGGCCATGCGGATGTACTTGGCAGCGGTTGCACCGCCGGTGCCGCCACCGACAACGACCACTTTTTTACTGGCACCCAGCGCAATGTAGGGCGCGCCAATCATGCCGACTGCCGTGGCTGCGCCGGCGGTCTGGATAAATCCTCTACGAGTGATTCTCATTGTGTCTGATCTCCTACCTTATTTCTGCTGACTGGCGTAATAGCTGAGAAGGGCCTGAATGCTGGCGCTGCCTTTCTTATCGAGCATCTTCTTCATTCTTTTCTTCATCTTCTTTGGTGAATCCCGATCTCCAGCGTTGAAGTCGGCGAACTGCCAGACCAGGTAGGGGGTCCACTGTCCGGCCAGCACGCCGGCATCGTCTTCGGCCGATGTGCCACCTTCGGCATGACATTTTTCGCAGTATTTATCGTGGAGTTTCGCCCCTGTTTTGACCAACTTGGCATCGAAGCTCTGTTTTGCCTGGGTGAAGGGCTCGTCACCGTAATATTTCGCCAGGGACTTGAACTCCTCTGCGTTATAGCCTTTGGCGATGCGTCCCATGATGGTCGAAGGGATCTCACCGTTGGCATAGCCTTCCATGGTCTCGACGAAGTAATCCGTAGAGAGACCGGCAATGGTGGGGGTTGCTGGACCCTGACTGGCGCCGTCGGTGCCGTGGCAGCCGGCACAGGTGTCGGCCAGCATCTTTGGGTTGGCGCCCATCATGAGTTTCGGTTTGCTGTCGGCGAGGGCGCCGGACGATGCCCCGATTGCCAGCCCTGTGACCAGAATGGCCGTGGTAAAGGTTTTATACGCCATGATACCTCCTCAGTTATGGTGTTCTGTTTTTCTGGGTTTTAAGTGGTGGACAGGGCAGTATGCCTATCCTTACTATGCCCGGGGTGAACTGGAGTGCATTGCCACCCACGGCATGGTTTGTTCCGGCCTTTCGTTATCACCGGGAACCCGCCCCGACACCTTTGGGCGCCAAGCTGGTCTTGTTATTTTCTGGCTAATGTACTACGCGTTTTTGCTCTGCCTCCACCAGTCGCTCAATGACATGCGGGTTACGCCGTTTCCTGGCGATATCCAGAGCAGTACGCCCTTTGCGATCCTTCAACTGGGGGTCGGCACCGTTTTCCAACAGCAGCTGAACCATATCTTCCGATCGGGCGGAGGCCGCCTCCATCAATGCACTGATGCCATCGGTATCCTGAAGATCGATGTTGGTGCCGCGATCGATCAGGTGTTCCGCAGCGGCAAAATGGTCCTGCCCAATCGCCCAGATCAATGCACTGGCACCATCGCTGTCGACAGCATCGATGTTGGCGCCGAGTTCGAGCAGGTGGTCGATGACCTTGGTACGGCCACGGTCGGCGGCAATGATCAGGGCGGTGGCGCCGTCTTTGTCCCGGGGTACCTCCATATTTGCACCGCTTTTGATCAGCATGGCAGCCACCTCCGGATGTCCCTTCTCGGCCGCGTGCATTAATGCGCTGCGGCCATGTTTGTCCTGGGAATTGGGGTCGGCCCCTTTGTACAGCAGTTGTTCAACCATATCGGTCAGACCGTAACGAGAGGCAATGGTCAGCGCATCCCAGCCGGCCCGGGTTCTGACTGTAATATCTGCCCCCCGTTCCAGCAGCAGGGCGGTGATGGCATCATGACCGTTTTCGGCGGCGAAGGTCAGGGCGGTGCATTTCGCAACGGTTACTATATTGACATCGGCGCCACGGGCCAGCAGCAGCACGGTGGCATCCAGGTTGTTGTTTTCGATGGCCATCATCAGGGCCGTCTTGCCAAATTTGTTGGCGCTGTTGACATCCACCCCCTGGCCCAGCAACCGGGTCATGGTCTCTGTATCGTCCAGACTGGCTGCGATGCGAAATTCCTTCTCTCTGGCGCTGTCTCCTGCCTGGGCCGTGATGGCCAACAAGAGGCTGAAGACGAATAAGAGAATCGATACGGGTTTCATGGGGCGTAATCCTCTAATTTCCGCTACAGGATGACGGTCAGGCCTAGGAGGCTGCCCGAGAATATAGGCCGGCCGGTTTGTTGCTCCTGCAAAACCGGCACTTCCGCCATCCATGGCGGTCGTAGCGAGGGAAAGCTGGTTTGAGTCAGATTTTTTCATTATTTGAGGCGAATATTGGGCATATTTAACGAAAATAATGGAGAAATCTGGCCAAATCCAGCTTTTCCGCAGTAGGCATATTATTCTCGGGCAGCCTCCTATTTATCAGCATCCTCGTCTTCGTCCTCTTCGGGTTCGTCAGGCTCCTCGTGGGCGACACCCTTATGGCAGTCGATACAGGTCTTGCCTTCATCTTCGGCCCGGCCATGGCGCTTTCGGGCGCTCCTCTCCTGCGCACTGAGGTCCATCTTATCAAAAGCGTGGCAACTGCGGCACTCCCGGGAATCGGTGGCCTTCATCTTGTCCCAGACCCGATTGGCCATCACCCAGCGTTGCGCCTCGTACTTTTCCGGGGTGTCGATGGTGCCGAGGATTTCGTGCAGGACATCCTTGTAGGCCAGTACTTTCACAACCATTTTTGGAAAAAACGCCTTTGGTACGTGGCAGTCCGAGCAGGTGGCACTTACGCCAGAAGGGTTCTTGTAGTGAACGGTTTCCTGAAGCTCCTCCAGGTTGATTTTCATGGTATGGCAGGAGGTACAGAATGCCATCTCATTCGTTGCGGACAGGCCGATGTTGAACAGACCTGCAAAGATGATGCCTGCAGCGAATACAAGAACAAGAACGAAAATCAGTTTCTTTTTTGAGGCGTTTCCGCCATTCGGGGTGCCAGCCATTTTTCCTCCTCTCCTGGTTCCTGTCTCTTGAAGCATAGTCACGCCGCCATGGCCATCTGTTTTCTGGCGGATTGCTTATAAGGTGACAACGCCCCGGGCTCTGGTAGTGCCGTTGCAATGACCTTGATGGTCAATCATCAGCTGGCCCTATTGCAGGATAAGTCTTCTTCTTGGGTGGATGGTAAGGGATATCTGATTGCTTTGCAAAGTGTGGGTTGTAACTGCAGCAATTCTCAATATGGAAACAGAGTGCACATATTTTTCACCACGAAGAACACGAAGCGCACGAAGAATTCTTGTTTTTAAATGTTTCTTCGTGTTCTTCGTGCGCTTCGTGGTGATTCTTTTTCCATATTTAGAATTGCTGTTGTAACTGCTCATCACTTAACGGGATCGTCATTGATATCGGCTGTTTCTTCCGGAAAACGCCGTGATATAGATCCTTGTCAGGCGGTCAGGCGGTCAGGCGGGCGTAGAGCAGTGGCAGCTCCTGGGGTAGCTGGGAGGGTTTGTGGATCACCACATAGCTGCCGGTGCCGAACAGGTGTGGCAGATAGTCGTTGGCCCGGGTGTCGACGGTGACACAGAACGGCTGCAGCCCGAGTTGTCGGGTCTCGTGAATCGCCTGACGGGTGTCCTCGATACCGTATCTCCCTTCATATTTGTCCAGATCGTTGGGTTTGCCATCGGTCAGGATCAGCAGCAGGCGGCGTTCTGCCGGCTCATCCTTCAGCAGGTTGGTGCTGTGCCGGATGGCAGCGCCTAGGCGGGTGTAAAAACCCGGCTTGATGGCATTGATACGCCCTCGAATGGAGGCGCTGTAGAGCTCATCGAAGCACTTCAGCTGATGGAAACGGATGGGGTCCCGTTTTCTGGATGAAAAGCCGAACATGGCGAAGCGGTCACCGGTCGCCGCCAGGCTCTCAGCGAACAGGAACAGGCTGTCCTGGATCACGTCGATCACCCGGGCGTGGTTGTTGACCCAGGTGTCGGTGGAGAGCGAGAGGTCTGCCAGCAGCAGACAGGCCAGATCCCGGGCACCGATCCTCAGGTCTCGGTAGAGGCCGTCCGATATGGCCAGATGGCCGGCCGCCCGGTCGGTGGTGAAGCGCAGATAGGCATCGAGATCGATCTCGCAGCCATCCTGCTGTCCCCGGTGCCAGGTCCGGGCAGGCGCCAGCTGCTGGAACTGGGCACGCAGCCTTCCAGCCGTCTTGCGCAGGGCCTCTGGCAGTGGGCAGGGAGCGGCGTCTGCCGCTATCATCGGCACCAGGCGACAGTAGTCCGGCTGGAGCCTCTGTTTGCGGAAGTCCCACTCCGGTAGCAGGATACCCTCCCCGATCACCGTGTCATCCTCGGCCGCGGAGGGGAGGTCCAGGTCGAAACGGAGCTTCCCGGCAGAGGCCTTGGCATCGCGGCTGACGCTCATGGTGTCCATGTCTTTGGCGGTGTCGGCCGCGTTGTCCAGATCCTCGTTCTCTTCCGACCCCCGGTCCAGGTTCATGAACTCCCCCCAGGAGAAGATGTTCTCCATGCGGATGGTGATCAGGCCCCGGTCTTCCGCCTTAGGTTTTTCCGCCCGTTCCGCGGTGCGGCGCCGGGCGTCGTCTTCAAGGGTGTTGCTCTTGCCGCCACCGGCAGCGCCCTCATCGTCGCTGCTGCCGGCCGGTGCTGCTACCGCTATTGGCGGGAACGGGTGCAGCCACAGGGGGACCGGCTGCGGGGGGCGTCTGGCCGCAGGGAGTCGTGACACACTGCCCGGCTCCTGCAAGGCCTTGCGGATCGCCTGCTCCTGAACCCGTTCGGCAGCGGGCAGTTTCTCCATTGGCAGGCGCTGAATGAGATGGGCGGCGACCAGTCGCTGATAGCGGGGGCGAATACCCGGATAGGCCTCCAGGGTCTTGCGCGTCAGCCGCTGATTCTTACTGAACCAGGCCTCCTCCTCCTGATGGTCGCCTACCGCCAGGGCGGCGAGCCAGATATAGAGGTCCCGATTGAGCTGGCTGCTGGGAAAATAGTCGATCACTGCCGGCAGTCGCAGAGACTGCTCATCCCGCCAGGCCAGTTCCACCTTGCCACCGCTGCCGGCGATGCGCTGCAGCAGACTGCGCCGCGCGCCGTGCTCGGTCGCGTTCGCCGCCTCCACTTCGAGTCCGCCGTCGCCGCCGAGGGCCCTGAACATCACCCCGCCCGTCCGTTTTATCTCCGTCAGGGTGACCGCCGCTTCCGGGTGGCGGGTGTCTGCTGCCCGGGTGATAAAGCGGTGCCAGATGAGACCGACCTGCTCTTCCATCAGGGGCTCCGGGATTCAGTCTGAGGGGCAGGGGTACTCGGCTGTCCGGCAGAACTCCGCTGCGCGACCGACCCACCCACGACAGGGAGTGCATCCTTGCCCTGGACCCAGGTCAGGAGCGTTTCGCCCCCGCTTCGTTCCTGTACTTGCTCGCAGGCGGTGATGCACTGGGCACACTCGGTACAGGTGAACATGGCGCGTTTGATGGTACGTGGCTTCAGGCGCATCGGGCAGACGTTGTCACAGGCGTTGTTGCAGCTGCTGCAACGCTTCGCCCGGGGTTTGTCGAAGCCGACTACCATGGCCCGGTTATTGGCCATCCAGGCCAGGCTCTGGAACAGGCCGACGGCACAGCCAAAACGGCAGAAGAGATGACGGGCGAACATGAACTCGATGAACAGCAGCACGGTGCCCACCCCCAGGAATCGGGCCTGATTCGGAGTCAGGCTGGCATGGATCAGATTGTGGTAGATCTCGAACGGTGGTAACAGATAAGTGAGCAGGCTGAGGGCCCAGAGGAAGGCGAAAAAGAGTGCGGCCAGTATGGTCACGGGCCAGAATCGCCGGTTCGGGGTAGCGGTCGAGCCGTCAGGGCGGGTTTCGGGCAGGGGGGCCTTTTCCCAGATGCTCGGCTTGCCGGAGGCGCGGACCATCAGCCGGTTGATGGTCTCGACCACCGAGAAGTGAGGGCAGAGCCAGCCACAGTAGAGCCGACCGTAGCGCCAGGCGACCCAGAGCAGGCCGCCGCCGACGACCGCCAGGGGCAGGAATCCGAGTACGATAATATTGAAGGTAACCTGGAGGGGGGTGATCAGGCCCTGGTTGAAGCGGTCCAGTCCCAGCGTCCAGTGAAAGGTCAGGAAATAGAAATGTCCCTCTGTCAGGTCGTAGCGGAACAGATCCAGGGGCGGGGAGATGACGAAGAGGACGAAACCCGCGATCTGCCAGAGCGTCCGTCTGCGCTGGAGAGGGATCATTCCGCGCCCATCTTTGCGGTCAGCCGGCCGATCAGCGGATAGCGGTAGGGCTCGCCGGCCATGGCCTTGATCAACCCCAGCAGGCCGGGAATGAGAAACAGGGGAACCACCGCAATGTAGTAGACCTCGAACACGATCAGTGTCGCCATCGAACGGTAGCCGCCCAGCACCAGGATCAGCAGATTGGCCCCCAGAAAGATGGCGCTTACGACCAGGGCGCCGGCGAGGGCCTGGCGCAGATGGATCCGTGCCAGGTCAGCCGGGTGGTCGTGGTAACGGAAGTAGAGCCAGAGCAGGCCCAGCAGCGGCAACAGGGAGAACAGCAGGTTGAGCCCGTAGAGTGCCTCACTGATGATCGCAATGGCCTTGCCGGGTACGGTTGGGTGTGATTCCTGGGTCACGGTTCAACTCCCAAAGGTGATATCCACCACCTCCATCAGGGCGTCGGTGGTCTCTTCGTCGTCGGTCAGGGGTTCCACCAGCGCGGCTCGGCAGGCCTCCGCCGGATCGTATCCCCCCAGAATGAGAGTCGCAGTATAGACCAGGAGCCGGGTGGAGGCAGCCTCTTCCAGATCGTGCTCCTTGAGGGCGCGCAGGGCGTTGGCCAGATTGACCAGGCGTCTGGCCAGTACTTCATCCGCGCCGGTCTCACCGATCAGGATCTCCTGCTCGAGTTGCGACTCGGGAAAATCGAAGCGGGTGGCGACGAAACGCTGCCGGGTGCTGGGCTTCATCCCCTTCAGCAGGTTCTGATAGCCTGGGTTGTAGGAGACCACCAGCATGAATTCCGGGGGGGCGTGCAGGGTCTCTCCCGTGCGCTCGATCGGCAGGATGCGCCGGTCGTCGGTCAGGGGATGGAGGACCACGGTGGTATCTTTCCGCGCCTCCACCACTTCGTCCAGGTAGCAGATAGCACCCTCGCGCACCGCCCGGGTCAGCGGGCCGTCGCTCCAGTAGGTCCCGTTGTCGCCGATCAGATGTCGGCCCACCAGGTCCGCTGCCGTCAGATCGTCGTGGCAGGCAACGGTGTAGACCGGCCGCCCGATCCGTGCCGCCATGTAGTTGATGAAACGGGTCTTGCCACAGCCGGTGGGGCCCTTGATCAGCATCGGGAGCTGGTGTTTGTAGGCGTGCTCGAACAGGGCGATCTCATTGCCCTGGGGTTTGTAGAATGGCAGCGCTGTCTGTGCCGTCCCCTGCTTGGTGCCGGTTGGCATGGTCAGTTCCTGTCAGGTTTGGATCTGAACCCGGGGATTCAGGTTGGGGTGAATAACACGCCAGGAGGCCTTTCCTGCCGGAGCCGCTCACGCCTGGGTGGCTGTGAGGTAGAAGGCGGTGCCGATCAAGATACCGGGTATGAAGAGCCAGATAAAGACCGGCCAGTGCCACAACCCTTTGACGCGACCCAGCCCCATGAAATAGTAGCCCACCAGATGCCCCTTGAGCAGCGCCAGCAGCAGTATCAGGAATGATACGGTCAAGCCGCCGAGCCCCATCTGACCAACCATCGAGGTGACAAAGGTAAAGGTTATCAGAAACAGGTAGACCCAGGTGCAGGGGCGGATACCCAGTTTTCGTTTAGTGCTGTTCATTTTCTATCGCATCACATAGACCAGGGGGAACAGGATCAGCCAGACCAGGTCCACCATGTGCCAATAGGAAGCACCGGTCTCTACGCCCGTGTGTTCTGCGGCACTGTATTTTCCCCTCGCCGCCATTACCACCACCGCGGCCAGGATCACCATGCCCATGATGACGTGCATGAAGTGGAAAAAAGTGAGTGAGATGTAGAACATATAGAAGGTGTTGGTGCTGAGTGAGACACCTTCCTCGATAAAGTGGTGTTGATATTCCCCAATCTTTACGATGAGAAAGAGCGCGCCCATGGCCAATGCAGCCAGCAGCCATGCGACGCAGTGTCGGCGGTTCTCCTCCCGGATGGCACTGACGGCACGGACCACGAAATAGGAGCTGGTGATCAGGGCCAGGGTGTTGATAAGAGCGGCCCGCTGGTCCAGGTGTTGCTGGTACTCGTTGAACAGCTCGACATTGTCCATGCGGGTAAAGGCGTAGGCGGCAAAAAACACGGCGAATACCGTCAACTCCGCCAGGATGAAGATCCAGATCGCCAGATCGCCTGGCGGGTGTCGTACCGCAGCATCCGGGGAAAGTGTCTCTGTAGTGGCTGTCATCGCTTTCTGGTTTATACCCCTCTCCAGATACCCTGATCCCTTACGGATAAAATGGAAATAGGGTTTTTAAATCATTACGTTGCTTCGATGTGAAAAGATATCAGATCTCCCTGTCTGATGCGTTGATAAATGTTAATTCGGGGGTAGAAAACAGAGGACAGAGGACAGAACATAGGATGCGGTGAGGGAAACGAACCGCATCGGTCACGGCCCGGAAGAGAAAAGACAGAAGGCAGAAGAGAGAAGGCCGGGGCAGAAGAGAGGGTAGCAGCAAAAGAGTCTGTTTCGACCCAATAAAAAAGGCCGGCGCCAGGTGCCGGCCTTGAACCGGGGATTGAACCCCCGGGATTTGCCGTTATCAATCGGCGACAGCCGCCTCCGGCTCGTTCTGACCGACGAAGAAGCTGGCGACATAGAGCACCAGTCCGATCAGGAATACCAGCCCGGCGATCTCACGCAACCAGTAGAACAGGCTGATCTGATCCTGCACCACCATGAACGGCATGGGGTTTTCCGAGATACGCTGCAGATAAGACTGCAGGATACCGGCCCCGGTGAGGAACAGGGTGATGAAGACCATGGACACGGTCATCAACCAGAAAGACCACATCTCCAGCACCTGGGATTTGCCCGGGTTGGCCGCATTTCGGCCCCGCAACAGCGGCATGGCGTAAGAGATCATGGTGAGGCTGATCATCACATAGGCGCCATAGAAGGCCATATGGCCATGGGCCGCTGTGATCTGGGTGCCGTGGGTGTAGTAGTTCACCGGTGACAGGGTGTGCAGGAAGCCCCACACGCCAGCGCCCAGGAATGCCATTACTGCGGTGCCCAGCGCCCACAGGGTAGCCACCTTGTTGGGGTGCTCGCGGCGGCGCTTGTTCACCATGTTGAAGGCGAAGACCGTCATCATGAAGAACGGAATCGGTTCCATGGCGGAGAAGATGGAGCCCCACCACAGCCAGTAATCCGGGGTGCCGATCCAGAAATAGTGATGGCCGGTACCGATCAGGCCGGTGATCAGCACCATGGCGATGACGATGTAGAGCCACTTTTCGATCACTTCGCGGTCGACGCCGGTCACCTTGATCAGCACGAAGGCGAGCATGGCGCCAAGGATCAACTCCCAGACGCCCTCAACCCACAGATGGACCACCCACCACCAGTAGTACTTGTCTCTCACGACGTTTACGGGGTTGTAGAAGGAGAAAAGGAAGAACACGGCCAGGCCGGTGAGCCCCAGCAGCAGTATCAGGTTGATGGAGGTCTTGCGGCCCTTGAGGATGGTCATGCCGATGTTGAACAGGAGTGACAGGACAACCACCACGATACCCAGCTTGGTGATGGTCGGCTGTTCAAGAAACTCCCGGCCCATGGTGGGCAGCAGCTCGTTCATGGTCAATTTTGCCAGCTCCGAGTAGGAGAGCAGCAGGTACCCGGCCACGGTGGCGCCGGCGGCGATCAGGAAGATCCAGAACGTGAGCGTGGCCAGCCAGGGGGCGAACAGCTCGGTCTCGGCCTCTTCCGGTACCAGATAGTAGGCGGCGCCCATAAAAGCCATCAACAGCCAGATGATGAGGGCGTTGGTATGGACCATGCGGGCCACATTGAACGGGATGGCGGGAAACAGGAAGTCCCCCATCACATACTGCAGCCCCATGATCAGACCGAACAGGATCTGGGCCACGAACAGTGCGATGGCTGCAATGAAGTAGAGCTTTGCAACCGATTGTGATTTGTATTTCATCAGTGGATTCCCCCTTTAACCCTGGATGTTCGGCGGCCAGTTGCGCGCCGTCTTGATTTCAGAGACGTACTTCAGAAACTCTGCGAGGGCGGTGAGCTCCTCATCGCTGAAGTGGAACTGCGGCATGCTGCGGCGTCCCGGGATACCATTCTCAGGACGACTGGCGATGAACCCCTTGATGGCATCGGTGGAGTTGCCGAAACGTGTGTAGACATTACCCAACTCCGGTGCAAAGTAGCCACCCTCCCCGAGCAGGGTGTGGCAGCCGATGCAGTTATTTTCTTCCCAAAGCTGCTTCCCTTTCGTGATCTTGGCACCCATGGGGCCTTCGAGGGCGGCGCGATTGTCGAGGTTGGGGAAGTCTGCTTCAGTTTGGAAAGTCAGGGCGAGAAGTAACAGGAAGAAAAACGCGGAGCCTCCATAAAAGATGTTCCGCGCCATCGCTTTGGTAAAGGCCTGGGCCATTTTGGATCACTCCTTTAATTTTACGAAAGTGCATGGTGATTAGAAACAAATGGACAAAAGAGCACATTGACCTTGATCAATAGTATGCACTCTAGCTATGCACTCTGGTTGGTTCTCGGCCCCACGGGAGCCCGGCATAAGAAAAACTTATGGGCTTTTTTGGTAACTTCTCAATAGTCCGGTGCAATCTGGAAATTGTAGGGGGGATAAGCGTAAGCGCATCCACCATCCCGGGCTTTGAGGCATACGAACAGGTCATTGGTGGATGCGGCGCGCATAAGTGGAGAGCAGGAAAGGAGGCCTGTGGGCGCGCCTTATCCACCCTACGAAACCACCAAACTGCCCCGGGAGATTGAGAAGTTACCTTTTTTGCGGGATGTTATGATGGTGGGGTGATTGCTTCGAACTGTTTTGGAGGAACCGGGCAATGATCAGATCCATTCTTATTCTGGCTGTGGCACTCTGCGGGATCTCGTCCGCTGGCGTCGTGACCGCTGGC
This sequence comes from Sedimenticola sp., assembly GCA_030619405.1. Taxonomy (GTDB): domain Bacteria; phylum Pseudomonadota; class Gammaproteobacteria; order Chromatiales; family Chromatiaceae; genus JAUXBK01. Next base: position 16,771 of record JAUXBK010000020.1, read on the forward strand.
GAAGCGGAGAAGCTGATACAGCTGCCACCGGCCTCCCTGGCCCGCTGGTACAAGCCGGCCAATGAGCGTCAGGTCTGGCTGCACAATATGTTCAAACTGCGGCGGGAGCTGCAGGCGGTGAGCGAGTACATCGCCCTGGAGGATGGTCCGAGGCTCGCGAAATGGGCAGAACGTCTGGTCGGGCACTATCGGCGGATCGGCGAGATGGTGCCTGAGTGGCGGGATGAGCTGGAGTTCCAGGTCACTGACGAACTGCGCCAGGCGGCGGCGTCAGCCGACTTCAGGCGAGCGGCAAAGGCCGTCCGCAAGCTCGGGTTGAGCTGCCGATCCTGTCACCGGGAGTATCGGACCACCGCCGCACTGCTTTACCGGACACCGGATTTCGGGAAGGTCAGGGTGGAAGAGAGCGAAACCCTGGAGGAGTTGACTTACAAGCAGCTGATGGGGCGGCTTTCGCTGCTGCTGAACCGGGTCAAGATCGCCAGTGAGGATGAACGGAAGAGCACCGCGCTGGCGTCTTTGGATGAGTTGGGGCGACGTCTGGAAGACCTGGGACAGAGCTGTGCCCAGTGTCACCAGGATGAGGTTCCGAAACAGCGGATTCTGGGTGAAGAGGGTCGCGGCAAGCTGGCAGCCGTGAGGCAGGGGCTGGAAGCGGGGGATGCCAAAGCCGCCGGCCGCGGTCTGGGTGAACTGGCTGTTTACACCTGTGCTCGCTGCCATGGGGTACACCGTACCCTCTATGACATCCGCCGGGAGCTGGAGCCTTGAACCGGTAACGGTCGGACGAATATCTCGATCAGGGTGCCAGGCCGCTCCAGGTCAGGGCGGTCTTCCGGTCGCTGCCCCACAGGCCCCGATGGGTACGGATCGCCTCCTGCTGATACCCCAGCAGGCGGCTTTTGAGTAGCTCTGTCAGGGGGAAGCGATTGAGCACGATGGCATAGCCGTTCGACACCATTGCATCATTCAGGGAGCTGCCGTCGGGGGCGATTACCCGCACCGAAATACGTCCGTATTTGTCCCGCTTCCGAAGATCCCCCTCGAGCCTTACCGCATCACCGGACGTTATCAACCCCTGCAGATGGCGGGTCGATTTCTGACCGATGGCCAGGAGTGCCGCCTTGCTGAGCCCGGTGCGCTCCAGGTCGCGCTTCAGCTTCGGGTTCTCCACCACCTCCGGGGCATCGATGCCGAACAGCTGGATGCGTTCGCTGCCGCCGCGTATTCGTATCACCAGGGTATCACCGTCCTCCACGCCCTGGACCAGGAAACGTGTTTCAGCACTCTGGACGGAGGCTATACCAGTCAGCAGCAGGATGGGCAGAAAAGTAATGATATGCAGGTTCATGGATTATTACTCTAAAATTATGGTCAGGACGGGATTACTCTGGGAAGCCAGAAAGCAAAAAAGGTACAGAGCAGCACCAGGATGGTGAAAAGCAGGATGTAACGCCTGCGGGCGCCGGCGCGGTAGCCCTTTTTCTGAAAATGGGAGACTGCGCCGCAGTGAGGGCATACGGCGACATCATCCGGGATCCGCCTGCCGCAGTAGAGACACTTTACCTGGCCCATAGAGTGGCACCTATCTTAATTTCGCAATCGTTCACGGGGGTAAGGAGCAGGTTTATTCCAACCGTATTGTTCAATGAAATCCTGTTAATCCTGTCTAATTCTTGGGTGTGGTTCGACCGATACCCCTCAAGTTTCCAACCCCTGTGAATGGTTACTTACTATAGGCATTCAGCCGCGGCCATTTTTTTTGTTCGTGAACGCATACGAGTTTTTTCAATGGCTGGTCCCGCTGGAGCGGGTCAGTTTGTTGTGCACGTTATA